>JALVUQ010000045.1 GCA_027035575.1 Desulfurellales bacterium
GCAGAAAGGAAGCCGAAGACATAGCCTTGGAGTTTTTAAACAAGGTGGGCATTGCAGACAAAAAAGATGACTACCCCGGAAATCTTTCCGGCGGACAGCAGCAGAGAGTTGCAATAGCAAGAGCACTCGCAATGAACCCTAAGATTATGCTGTTCGACGAGGCTACAAGTGCTTTGGACCCTGAAATGGTAGGCGGAATACTAGATATAATGAAAAGTCTTGCAAAAGAGGGCATAACAATGGTTGTGGTCACTCACGAGATGGGCTTTGCCAGGGAAGCGGCAGACAGAATCGTTTTTATGGACCACGGTCAGATAATAGAGATAGATACGCCCGATAATGTATTTACAAATGCGAAAAGCGAAAGACTGAGGCAGTTTTTGAGCCAAATCCTGTAAGATGAGAAAAATCAAGATTCCCATAGAAAAAGCCATAGGAGAAAAAATTCCCCACGACTTTACAAAAATAGACAAAAAAGAGGGCTTTAAGGGGGCATATTTCAAGAAAGGGCACATTATAAGAAAAAGCGATATAGAAAAACTGCGAAAAATAGGGAAGAACTACATTTACAAAATTACGCCCTCAAAAGACGATATACACGAAGACGATTTTGCCGTTTCCACAGCTCCTCTTTTAGCTGGGAGAAACGTCAGTTTTTCCAAAGAACCCTCAGAGGGCAAAATTATCTTCAAAGCCTCAATAGACGGGCTTTTGAAGATAGACAGAAAAAGACTGTTAAGAATAAACTGCATAAGTCAAACCTCTTTTCCAACGATACACGACAACTTTCCTGTCAAAAAAGGTCAGCAAATAGCTGCGTTCAGGACAATCCCTCTTTATGTAAAAAGAAGGGTCTTGGATAGGGTTAAAAAGATTGCTGATAAACCCGTATTAAGCGTTTTAGAGTATAAAATAAAAAAAGCTAGTATAGTAGTTACCGGAACGGAGATTTATAACGGGCTTGTAAAAGACGAATTTATACCGAAAATGACGGCAAAACTAAAAGCCTTTGGTGTAAGTGTGGAAAACAGTGTTGTAGTGCCGGATGATAAACAAGCTGTAAAAGAGGCTTTTTTGAAGTTTAAAGATAGTGAATTTGTTATAGTGACAGGCGGTTCGAGCGTTGATCCCGATGATGTTACAAAAGAAGCTTTGAAAAAAGCAGGAGTCAAATTTATAAGAGAGGGTAACCCTATTCAGCCGGCTAACAACTTAACAATAGGTTATCTAAATAAAACAACCGTCTGTGTTGTGCCTGCCGGGGCTTTGTTTTATAAAGCCAGTGCCTTTGATGTAATGCTGCCCCGTCTGCTGGCTAAAGATAAGATAACAAAAAAAGATATAGCAAACTATGCGCTGGGCGGGCTGTGCCACTTTTGTGCAGTTTGCTTGTATCCGATGTGTCCGTTTGGGAAGTCTTGAAATGATAACAACAAAAGAAGCAGTCGGTATTGTTCTAAACAACGCTAAATTCGAGGATATATACGAAGAGGTCTATGTCAGTGATTGTTTGGGGCGTGTAAGTTATGAAAATATTGTCTCTAAAGTTGATATACCCACCTTTACAAGAAGCTCGATGGACGGATACGCCGTTAGATTCGGCAATGAAAATCGCTACAAAATCATCAATGAGGGCGAGAAGTTAGAGCCCGGCAGCTGCATAAGGGTTAATACGGGTTTTGAAATACCTGCTTTTGCCGATGCGGTTGTTGAGGTTGAAAAGGCAGCGGTTAAAGATGAATATATCGAAATTGAAGAGGAAATAAATAAACAAAGGAATTTTACCAAAAAGGGAAGTGAGCTTAAAAAGGGAGATATTTTAATAGGCGCACACAAAAGAATAGACATAAGAAAAAGGGCTTTGTTGGCTTATGCCGGAGTTGTCAGTCTGAAAGTATATAAAAAACCGGTTGTCGGAATTATAACGACCGGAGATGAGGTTGTGTTTCCCGGATGTTTAGCGCAAAAAAACAGCGTATTTAACTCAAACTACTTCATACTTGAGGGGCTCGTCAGAAAATGGGGAGCAGACCCTGTTTATTTTGGTCATATCCCTGATAAAAAAGAGGTGTTAAAACAGCGGTTGCTGTATGCTTTAAACAGATGTGATGTCCTGTTGACGACAGGCGGGGTGAGCAAAGGCACTAAGGATTATGCAAAAGACGTGTTAAAAGAGGCTAAAGCGAAAATGTTGTTTGAAAAAAGCACGATAAAACCGGGTAAGCCGGCTGCATTTGCCGCATACGAGGATAGGTTTATCTTTTCACTTCCCGGGTGGCCTGCCGCTTTATATACAACCGCATATCTCTACCTAAAGCCGTTTTTGTTAAGAATTTCAGGCAGTGAAAATTATGAAAATATGTTTTTTGAGGGTATAATAGATGAGGATATGCACTCTCAAAAAGGTAAAGATTACTTTAACAGAGTTAAAATAGACTATAAAAACGGCGAGTTTCATTTGAAGCTTGTGGGTTCGCAAAAAACAGACAACTACTTTTCCATTGCAAAAGCGGAAGGGCTTGTGTGGCTTGATACGGAAAAGGGTGATGAAAAAAAGGGAAGCAAGCTCCCCTTTCTGTTTTTTGACGATTAGGTTTTATTAAACAGGTTGCCCAAATCAACGATTTTGTCGTTTGAAGAACCTGAAGTTTGAAGCGGGTCTGCGCCAGGTATGTTTGAGCTTATTGTTATGTTGCTTTTAGCCTGAATATATTTGTTTTCCAAATCCGAAGGCACGTTCTCAAATTCATAAACAACCTTGTCCATATCTATCAATCCGCCGATTTTTTCCTCAAATGGAAAGCCGTAGGGCACTATTGCTATCTGAATGCCGGATGATGCCGGTATAACCTGAATCAACGCAACATCCTCTATTGCATTTTTCTGTTCGTTGTAGGTTCCGATAACC
Source organism: Desulfurellales bacterium (assembly GCA_027035575.1). GTDB lineage: Bacteria > Campylobacterota_A > Desulfurellia > Desulfurellales > Hippeaceae > S144-51. The sequence goes on from JALVUQ010000045.1 coordinate 2,909, forward strand.
GTTTCGCCGGTGACCAGTTTTGCAAATTTTATGTTACTCATAAATCCTCCAAAAAAGCGTTTTCAATCCAATCAACACTGTCATTTTCTATACCGATTACATCGAAACGCACATCGATATTTTCCAACTTCTTTTTCATTAAAAAATACTTGGCACACCCTACAATCCTTTGCTGTTTCTTTCTGTTCACAAATTCTGAAGAATAGCCGAAATCACTGCTGTGGCGTGCCTTCACTTCAACAAAAATAACGAGACTGTCTTTTTTAGCGATTATATCTATCTCGCCGTTTTTACATCTGAAGTTTCTCGCTATTACAACAAAACCATTGTTTTTTAAAAACAACGCTGCCCTATCTTCGCCCCATTTACCGTAATCAGCTTTTTTAATAACCTTTTTTCCTAATCTTGGCGGCTTTGCCCCTTCTGTTTCTTAAGTAGTAGAGTCTTGCTCTTCTTACCTTTCCTCTATAGACTATCTCTACCTTTTCAACCGTGTCGCTTAAATAGGGGAATATTTTTTCGACACCGACACCATAGGACTCTTTTCTAACCGTAAATGTGCCGTTTAGACCTCTTCCGCCTCTTCTTCTTATTACCGTTCCTGCAAAAATTTGTGTTCTTTCTTTATTACCCTCCTTAACCTTGGTGTAAACCTTTACGGAATCGCCGGGCCACAACTCGGGAATTTCTTTATTGTAGCTTTTTGCAATCTCCTCTTCAAAAGCTCTCATTTTATCCATCTTCCACTCCTATCTTAAAAGTTTTTTCTATCGCTTTCTGTTTTCTCCATTTTTTAATTTGATTATGGTTGCCGGAGAGCAGTATGTCCGGTACCCTCATTTTTCTGAACACCTCAGGTCTTGTATATTGAGGGTATTCTATGAGGCTGTTTTCAAACGTTTCTTCTTTCAAAGACTCCTCGTTACCGAGAACGCCGGGCAAGAGCCTTACAACACTGTCAACAACAACCATAGCCGCTATTTCACCACCGCTTAAAATAAACCTGCCTATTGAAATCTCCTCATCCGCCAATGTTCTTATTCTTTCGTCAAAACCTTCATATCTTCCGCATATCATAGCAATTGACTTCTTCTTCGAGAGCTCTACGGCTTTTTTTTGATTGAAAACTTTTGCTTGAGGTGTAAACAGAATGGTATAAACGTCTTTATCTTTGGAGAAGACATAATCCATAGCTTCAAAAACAGGTTCGGGTTTCATAACCATCCCTGCACCGCCTCCGTACGGATAGTCGTCGGTTGTTTTGTGTTTATCGTGAGCAAAATCCCTGATATTAACCATTTCTATTTCCACTTTGTTTTTTTCTTGAGCCCTCTTGATTATGGTTTCCGTAAAAACACTCTCAAACATTCCGGGAAAAATAGACACTACGTATATTTTCATCACTCACAGGCAAATTGATACCTACCTAAACCCCGGCTTTTTTAGCAAGATTTTTAACCGTTTCAGACGGCTGTGCACCCTTTTCAATCCAAGCCTTGTATTTTTCGATATCAAGCTTGATTTCCGGTGTTTCGATTTTGGGGTCGTAGTGCCCCAAAATGTCCAAAATCTTGCCGTCTCTTTTCTTTCTAGAATCAAGAACAACTATTCTGTAAAACGGTTTTTTCTTAGCTCCGCCTCTTCTCAACCTTATTGCTACCACTTAAAATCCTCCTTTATTCATTATTCCCATATTTTTCATCATACTCATTGCCTTCGTTTTGTTCATACCCTTCATCATCTTGCTCATTTCTATAAACTGCCTTATCAACTTGTTTATATCGCTAACCTTTGTGCCGCTTCCTTTCGCTATTCTTCTCTTTCTGCTTGCATTTAATATTCTGTAGTTTTGCCTTTCTTTCTTTGTCATAGACAGTATTATAGCCTCTATATGTTTAAGCTCTTTTTCAAAGGCTTCCTCATCGTCTATTTTAATTTTGTTTAATCCGGGAATCATCTTCAAAAGCTTTGCCAAAGAACCCATTTTTTGTATTTTTTTAAGCTGCGAGAGGAAATCGTCAAATGTAAACTGCTGCTTTTTAAGTTTCCTTTCAAGCTCTTTTGCCTCTTTTTCGTCTTCGTTTTCCCTGACCTTCTCAATCAGGCTCAAAACATCGCCCATACCGAGAATTCTCGATGCAACCCTGTCAGGATAAAAAGGCTCGAAGTCGTTTATCTTTTCACCTATTCCGGCAAATTTTATCGGTTTTGATGTGATTTTCATTATGGATAGAGCCGCACCGCCCCTTGCATCACCGTCCATCTTGGTGAATATGGAACCGGTTATGCCAATCTCGTCGTTAAATGTTTTTGCCACATTGACGGCTTCTTGCCCTATCATCGCATCTGCAACAAACAGTATCTCGTTGGGGTTAACCTTAGCTTTGATTTTTTTAAGCTCATCCATCAATTCGCTATCTATCTGCAAACGCCCGGCTGTATCGAGAATGATTATGTCTCTGCCGTTTTGAGATGCGTACTTAACGGCATTTTCGGCTATCTTTTCAGGTTTTTCCTCTTGCGAGAAGACCGGAATATCAATAGATTTTCCAAGCACCTGAATCTGTTTAATAGCCGCAGGTCTGTAGATATCGCAAGCCACAAGCAGGGGCTGTCTTCCTTTTGATTTAAGAAATCTTGCCAGTTTTGCCGCCGTGGTTGTTTTTCCGCTTCCCTGCAATCCTATGAGCATAATGATGAAGGGTCTCGTTTTAATTACAAGTTGTGTTGCCTCACCGCCGAGCAACTCGGTAAGCCTTTTATGCACCGCTTCTATTATTATTTGTCCCGGCGTTAAGCTCTTCTCAAGCTCTTTTCCGTCCAAATCCTCTTCCAACTCTTTTATAAAACTCTTTACGACCTTATAGTTTACATCGGCTTCAAGAAGGGCAAACTTAACCTCTTTCAAGGCGATGCGCAAATCGTCTTTGCTTATCGTTCCTTGACCTTTTAACTTCTTTAAAATATCGGTAAGTTTGTCGCTCAAATCAGAAAACATACATCACCACCTTAAAAAACAGCGTATAATACTATTACAGAAAGGATTGTATGTCAATACCTAAATAGTTTTGTGACAATAAAAACCTAAAAACCGTTTTTGCTTTTTTTTCGGATGCGCCTATGGCTTTATTTGTTGACATAGGCTCTGCATAAGAGGTATTGTTTGAAAGTAAGGCTGCCTGATAAAAACAGCGAAAAACTGCCGATTAAGGAATAGCGGAATGAAAGAATTTATGGTTGAATTTTGCAAGTTTGTCGGAATAAACATAAAACTAAGCTGGATAAAAGACATAATTTTTTGGATTGCTTTGCTTCTTGCCGTACCCGTTCGTTTTTTAATTATACCCGAAATTCCAAACAGCAGTCCGTTCTGCAGCTGTTTTTTGTTTGCCGATTTAATTTTATTAGCTTTTTGTGAGGAGCTGCTTTTCAGGGGTTTTTTAATGCCTGTTGTTGCTTATAAACTAAAAGGTAAAATATCTGTTTTTAGTTATTCAAATATTTCCGCTGCTTTTGTTTTTTCACTTTTTCATCTTTTTGCACACAGCTTCTTTTGGTCTGCCGCCGTTTTTATCCCCGCTCTTGTTTTCGGATATTTCAGAGAAAAACACGACTCGATACTACCCGCCGTTGTTTTGCATTTTTTCTATAATTTGGTTTACTTTTGTGTGTAAAAAAGCCAAATACCCGTATTAAAATTGAAGCCTGAAAATGTTCCGTTTTTATATCTTGGAAAGATTAACTTTTGCAAGATTTTTGTTTACGCAAAGTACCATATTCGGACTATAAAAGCAGAAGGTTGATACAATACGGTCTTTAAAGAAAAAAGTGTAATGTTTAATATCAAAAGCGATACAGTTAGTCAGCACCGTCTATTTTTATTTGATGTTGACATTATAAATAAAATCCTTGACATTAAATAAAATATTTCATAAAACTAAATAAAATTAATTTAATTGCATCTAAGTACTTGTCCATAAAACGTGAACGGTAAAGTAGGGAGAGTTGGTTTTTTAAGTTAAAAGTTTTACATTATCAGCATTCTTAATTTTAATAAAAGCCACACTATGCTTTTTATAGTAAAAGGTTAGGAGGTTTAAGGGTTATGAAGTTTAAAGACAAAGGCGTTGTGTATTTGGTAATTCTCGGTATTTTTCTATTTTTTGGTATGCATTATGCCTACGGAGGAACGACGGCTGGGACACTAAAGTGGAAGTATAAGACGGATGGTGAGATGCCTTCCTCTCCCGCCATTGACTCAAATGGAACAATATATGTAGGTTCAGGTGATGGTTATCTCTACGCCATAAGCCCAGATGGAACACTGAAGTGGAAGTATAAGACGGATAGTTCGGTATGGTCTTCCCCCGCCATTGACTCAAATGGAACAATATATGTGGGGTCGCGCGACAACTATCTCTACGCCATAAGCCCAGATGGAACACTGAAGTGGAAGTATAAGACGGGGTATTATATATATTCCTCCCCCGCCATTGGCTCAGATGGAACAATATATGTGGGTTCGGATGATGGTTATCTCTACGCCATAAACCCCGATGGGACACTGAAGTGGAAGTTTCAAACGGATGATTATATAGAATCCTCCCCCGCCATTGACTCAAATGGAACAATATATGTGGGGTCGCACGACAACTATCTCTACGCCATAAACCCAGATGGAACACTGAAGTGGAAGTATAAGACGGGTGGTGAGGTACATTCCTCCCCCGCCATTGGCTCAGATGGAACAATATATGTAGGTTCAGGTGATAGTTATGATGGTTATCTCTACGCCCTAAGCCCAGATGGAACACTGAAGTGGAAGTATAAGACGGGGTATTATATATATTCCTCCCCCGCCATAGGCTCAGATGGAACAATATATGTAGGTTCGTATGATGGTTATCTCTATGCCATAAACCCAGATGGAACACTGAAGTGGAGGTATCAGACGGATAGTGAGATGCCTTCCTCTCCCGCCATTGGCTCAGATGGAACAATATATGTAGGTTCAGGTGATGGTTATCTCTACGCCCTAAGCCCAGATGGAACACTGAAGTGGAAGTGTCATACGTGGAACTGGACAGAATCCTCCCCCGCCATAGGCTCAGATGGAACAATATATGTAGGTTCGTATGATGGTTATCTCTACGCCATAAATTCAGACTCACACGGTCCTGCCAACTCTCCCTGGCCTATGTTCCACCATGACTTAATGCATATCGGAAAAACAGGAGTTAAGGTTATAGGCTATACCACCAACAGACTCATCGAAATATCAGCAGACAACGCTACAATAGACAACGCCACCACTTCTATTGCTCAGTCTTCCAATGCACCAAAAGGAGTAACAGTAAAAAACAAAATAAAGCTGTCCTTAACACTTGCTTCTAATGCCGACTCAACCCGCATAACCATCTCAAACATACCGACATTGAGCAATATGGTCTTCTTTAAATACATCAACGGAAACTTCATAGACCTAACAGACAATACATCCTGCGGTAACTGTAACTTCACAAGGACTGATAATCCGCCAACAGGAACAACAACCATCTCCTTCACCGTAACAGACGGAGGAGTGCTTGATGCAGACGGGGCAGTAAACGGTAAGATTAGTGACCCAGTAGTGGTAGCAACAAAAATAACATCTCCCTCACCCTCCCCTTCACCATCTCAACCCTCATCATCAGGCGGCGGAGGCTGTACGGTCTCAAACTCATCCTCAATAGGTCTTCTTCTCATCCTGTTTGCTGTGCTTGGGTTTGCAGTTAAAAGAAAGTATATAGGATAAAAAAGAATAAGACAGGAGAAGAAAACAGGAAAACAAGACCGAAGGAGAAGAATAAAAAAGAGTAAAGAACAATACAAAAGAAGATCGAAGAGCTAAGAGATAAGACAAAGAAAACAAAGGCGGCTAAAAAGCCGCCTTTGTTGTTTAATAAGCCTATTGATTTTATAAAAGGTGTAAATAAAAAGTGGAGCCAGCGATACAAATGTTGAGATAAGGTTACAGATGATTCACAAAAAAGGACATCTTCATTTAGTATCGACAAAAAAGTTAAGAACTTGACGAATCACATTCCATAGTATATGAAGGTGTAGGTATAATAAATTGTTATGTGCTAAATGAGGGGAGATTATAATGAAATTAAAGATTATAGTTCACGAAGCCGAAGAAGGTGGTTGCTGGGCAGAAGTGCCGTCGATACCGGGGTGCGTAACTCAAGGGGAAACTTTCGAGGAATTATTGGCAAACATTTACGAGGCGGTAGAAGGATGTCTTTCAATAGATATTCAAGACATCTCGGTATCTGAAAAAGATAAGGTTATGGAGATTGCTGTTTGAAAGCAATCAGCGGGAAGAAATTCTGCAAGCTCACTTTTTAGCATATTTTTATCATATTCTTCATAAACTGCTTGGTTAGAGAAGCTAAGTCTTTTTCAGTTTTGCAGTTCTTGCTTAATTCTTTGAAATCTATCTCCTCAATAAGATTGTCTTGGGTAAGTTCATCTGTTTTGCTCATGTTAAACCCCTCCATTAAAATTAAATATTTTACTTCTCTGTGATACTTAGATTCTATATCTGATGATAACGCTATCATTGTATCACAGTTTGGGGTTTACACAAAATGTGGGGCGGGATCTTTTATTTCGCAATAAAACTAAAACACATAAACTCATTTATCTATCTTTATTCCCAAACTCTCAAACAGTTCCAATTTTTCACTGTCCATTTCAAGAGGATGAAAAATTATCACATCAACATTCTGTTTGACAAGCCAAGCAATCAGCTTTATGGAATGACCTTTTCCTCTTTCAAAGTAGGGGTTTTCATATCTAAAAGAGTTAAACACATTGCCTTTTTCATCTGTCTCGTCAATTTGCACAACGGCAACATCCCTTAATCTCTGCGCTATTTCGCCGTTTTTTGTCAAAAAAGTAGCAACTTTCTTATATTTCTTCTTAACAGGTTCATAGTGGATTGTCACTATTTCAAGATGCTCTATTTCTCTTTTAAGATTCTGTTCTATCTTTTCCACTATATCGTGAGCCGTATCCATATTTTTCAGGTTTATCTGCAACACAATATCGGCTATAAATATACTGCCGGCTTTCCTGATAAACAGAGTCTCGATTTTACCGACTTCGGGATAGGAGCTTATTATCGACTTAGCCTTTTCAATTATGGACACATCAACCGAAGCATCAAGCAGGGTTAGTGCGGCATCTTTTAGTATTTCGTATGCTCCGTGGAAAATCATTAATACTATAATAACAACCGCAACCTCTTGCGCATATGGTATTTTGTTATAACTCAATACTATACCCGAAATAGCCACTATTGTTGCTCCTATATCCATTATCCAATCCAATAAATCGGTTTGAACGCCGGGCGAGTTGAGTTTTTTGGAGGATTTAAACTCAAAAAATGCAAAACCGGCTTGAAAAAACAAGACAACTATCAAAAAACCTACTGTGAGATACGGATGATTGATTGTCAATTCACCTTTTGACAAAATTACACTTCTTACTATTTCAAAACCTGCATATATTATGACAATACCGCCTATCAAAGCGGCAAAATCCTCCAACTTATGCATACCAAACGGAAATCTTTTTGTTTTCTTGCCGGCAAGTTTTATTGATGCGTATATCAAAATCGAGTTGGCAACATCCGAAAGACTATGAATGCCGTCTGCTATAATAACACCCGTATTTGTCAAAATACCTACGGTGAGTTTACCTGCTGCCATTAAAAGATTTAATAATGTTGAAGCCAAAAGCCATTTTTCTTTTGTTAACTGTTTATCTGACAATTAACACCTCCGCATAAAAATAAGTCTCAATAGATAATGACAACAAAACTGCCTATTATCAAGCAAAAAATTATAATTAAAAAGGATATTTTCACTCTATCTTAAAAACTATGTTTATCCGTGCTCTTAAAGGAAAATTGCTGACTGCCTCTAAAAATCTTTTCGGTATGGGTGACGAATTTTTAACTATAGCTACCGCAGCAGCATTGAGAACATCGTACTGTGAGGGGTTTTTCACATTAATATTTGCTATTTCCCCGTTTGAATTTATTGTAAAACTCAATCCTATTTTACCCTCGTCTTCTTTGTATAGGGCTTCGGTCGGGTAGAATTTATGCTTGTTTATCCACATAAATATATTCGCATAGCTGCTATTTGAAATATTTACAACCCTGAAATTATTTGCTTTACTTTTTTTGTATTTATTGTTTGTTTGTGGAGACTCGGCATCTTTTACAGGAGTTTTAAAAACGGCTTTATTGTCTTTTGTTTCTTTTAAAGCAGCACCTTGCACCTTTTTTAAAACTTTAAATCTTATCGCTGTTTTGTGTGTTACACTTTTTGCTTTGTGCTTAGTCTTAAAAAAACTCTTTGCAGTGGTTTTTTTATGTATATTTTCAGACTGAACTTGCTTGAGAAAAGCAAACTTATGATGCCTCTGCTTAATAATATTTTTCTTTTTTACCTCCGCAGACTTTAACGGCTCTTTTTTCTTTAACGTCAAAACTGCCTTATCTTTAGCGTTAGGCTTATTTTTTTTAACTTTAATATTTTTTAGCGCTTTTTTTTCAATACTGACAAAATCAACCGATATGTTCTTTTTACCATATTGCTTGGATGTTGTGCGGTTAAGGTACATAAAAAACATAGAAAGCGCCGCCCCGTTTATCACAAGCGAGACGGCAACCCCGAAAAAAAGGAGTTTAAAACTTATAGGAGATTGTGGCGAAAACGCTTCTCGGTAGCGTCGAATAGCCGTAAACCTCTTCATAAAATCTATCGAAAATATTCTTAATGCTCAAGGATGCGTTAAAGTTTTTATTAAACGAATACTGCGCAGCAAAATCAAACACCGCATACTTGCCTATCTGATACTTGTTTTTTTGCCAATCGTAGTCGTATCTTTTACCCACATATCTTCCGTTAAGTGTAGAAGTAAGTCTGTTGTTCAATGTCTTTATGCTTACATAACCGTTATAGACCCTCAAAGGCACTCCGCCTGTTTGGTCGTTTGTATCCGGATTTATGCTTTTTGTGTATGTATAATTTGCCCCCAAAGCAAGCCAATCAACAGGCTTTGCTTTAACGCCAAGTTCAACACCGTTTGATACGGTTTTACCGTGAACATTTTCATAGGTTGACTGCCAGCTTGAGTTTGTAAAATACTCTATTCTATCTTTAATCAGGCTCTTAAAATAAAGCACATTAAAAGAAAGTCTGTTTTGCAGTATGTGCTGCACAAATCCGAAATCCCATGTTTTGGCTTTTTCGGGTTCTAAATTTGCATTTCCGCCCAAAAACCACCAGGATATCGGAGCAGCGTATAACTCATATATACTCGGCGCTCTGAACCCTGTTGAATAGTTTGCCTTCAAAATGGTGTTTGTAGCGCCAATCAGATAATTTGCCCCCAATTTATAGGTGAAATGCTTACCAAAGGTTTTGTACTCATCCTCCCTTGCCACACCTTGAAGCGACAAGTCGCCTACCCTTTGCTCAATCTCAAAAAATCCCGCATAGTTATATCTCAGCTTCTTAAAGGGGGTCGTGTCCTCGTATTTATCCATCTTTTGGCTAAAACCAACGGTAAATATCGTTGACTCTAATTTGTATGTTGCAATTGCATCAACACCCCATTTTCTTCCTTTGTAATTATTCCAGGACGGAGCCGATTTGTAATATCTAAGGTTCTGCATATAAAAAGCGTCCAATTTCAAACTTAAATTCTCAAATTTTTTGTTTACATACAACTTTGAGAGTAAAAAATCATTTACCATTCTTAAACTCAAAGCCTCAGGCGTATTGTTTGCCGGCGCCGAATCGTTAGGTGGATAGCCGTTATCGAGATAATTTCTCGTTTTATACCATTTAAAAACTGTCCCCATCTTCAAACTATTGTCGAAATTGTACTCCAATCTGGTTGAAAAAGCCGTTTTATGATAGCTATCGTTCTCATCCCCTCTCGAGTATGAACCGTCTTTGTTAAGTTTGTCCATCTTTGAGATGCCGTTTGTATCAAAACGAGAACCCTCAACGTAGTAGTTAAATTTACCCAACGAACCGCCGCTTTGTGCCGTCTCTTCGTATGTTGCAAAAGAACCCACTTGTTGAGAATATTTAAAATACGGCTTTCCGAAACCTTTTTTCGTGATAATGTTTATAACTCCTCCAACGGCGTTTGCACCGTAGAGTCCGCTTTGAGCACCTTGAACAATCTCAATCCTTTTAATGTCGTTAACCATCAAATTTGACAAATTGTAGTACGGCTGAGGCTGAGTCGGGTCGGAAACATCAACACCGTCAATAAGAACCTTTGTATAATAGCTCGGCAATCCCCTAATATAAACGCTTGTTTTGCCCCCGAACGCTCCGCTTGATGCTACTGAAATACCTGCTATATCTTTTAAAGCATCTTTAACATATACAATACCCTCTTTTTTTAGTTGTTTTGCAGTTATTATATCTACTTTTGAGGGTGTTTGGGCGATTTTAACGGCGTTTCTTGTTGCCGTCACAACAATTGTATTGTCTTGAGCAAAACTCAAAAATGAAACCGAAAAAAATAAAAAAACAACCGGTATAAATACTTTCTTAATCATAATACCTCCGTAATTTTTTAAAAATAAACCTTAAAAAACAATATTTTTAAGAGGTATTATAATCGCAAGCGAAAAAAACGGACATCGCACACCTCCTTATCCTCGTAAGGTTAGTGTCTTTAGACTTTTCGACTCAGGTCTCCTGGCTCGGCTTCATCCTACTCTCTTTGCCTTCCCACCTTAAAAAGGCAGTGGCTTGAAATAAAGATTTCGTCAGCCTTACAGTTGCGGGACAGCGCCGGAGTTTCACCGGACTTCCCTTAAGTCGAAAAGATAGACATCAAAAATAAACTACTCTGCCCAAACCGTGTTTAAACTCGTTAAGTTTGATTTTAAAGAGTTTTTCGAGCTTTTGCAAGTCAAAAACATCCTCTTTTGTCCAACTGCATTCAACTCTGCCTTCGTTTAAGCAGATGAGATTGTCGTATATTTTAATCGCTTCGTTAATATCGTGCAGTATAACTATTATTGTGGTTTTGCTTTTTATGCGGCTTAAAAGATTCAAAATCGACGCAATATGTGCTATATCAAGCGCAGAGGTCGGTTCATCCAACACGGCGTATTTTGTTTGCTGACAAAGAATTTTTGCTATGATTGCTCTCTGCAGTTCCCCGTCTGAAAGTTGAGACAGCAATATATCCTTTTTCTGCCTTAAATCCACAACATCAAGCATCTCGTCTATTATCATCCTGTCCTGCTTATTCAGGTTTAAAAAAACGCTTTCTTTATGAACATACCGTCCTATTCGGACAAATCGCTCCACAGATATATACAAATCTTTAACCATTCTTCTGTGAATGTAGGAAATAATCCTGCTTCTGTTTTTTATGTCGAGCTTTTTAATATCATAGGAATCTATCTCAACACTGCCTTCGTAGTCGTCAATCAATCCCGAAATAATTTTTGCAAATGTCGTCTTACCGCTTCCGTTCGGACCTATTATTACGCTCAAAGAGCCGTCCGATATGTCAAGCCTCTCTATATTCAAAGAAAATGCTCGATTATATGTAAAATGCAGTTGTCTAACGCTCAGCATACCTGAATTTCCTCATAAGCAAAATCAAAAACGGGCTGCCTATCATTGCCGTAATCACTCCAATCGGTATCTCCATAGGATAAACAATACTTTTTATAAGTGTATCAACGATAATTAAAAATATACCGCCCAAAAAGAACGTAAGCACGAAATTTAATTTATTGTCTTTGCCAAAGAGCATTTTCACTATGTGGGGCACAATAAGCCCAACAAAACCTATGGCTCCGCATTTGGAAACAACCACAGCCGTTATCAAAGAACCCAAGATATACTGCCTGTAAATTAGAGATTTTATATTCACTCCGGAGGTTTGGGCAAACTCCTCTCCCACGCCGTAAATATTGAGTTTTTCAGCATCAAAAAACATAACAACCGAAAAAAACGCAACAATAAAAAGAGAGAAAACCGCGGAATTTAAAGTTAAACCTGTTGTATCTCCGAGATACCACAAAAATATATTTTTAACAAAACGAGAGCTTAAAAATATGCTCATAACAGAAATAATGGAACTGTAAAAAAAGCCTACGGCAACACCCGTCAAAACCATTGACGAAGGGGCGTTATCCCTGTCTCTCAAAGCAAAAAACATAACAAAAAACACGGTAAAAACAGACAAAAGAAAACTTAAAACATAGGAATAGATTCCGCTTAAAAATATGCTTCCCAAAACATAGCCCAAAGCCGCCGCACCCGATATACCGAAAAGGTACGGCTCGGCAAGAGGATTTCTAACCAACGTCTGAAAACTCAAACCTACGATTGATAGCCCGGCTCCCACCGTAAAATCAGCCAAAATTCTCGGAAGCCTCAAATGAACAACCAGAAGGCTGTTTTGACGGTCAAACAAATCGCTAAAAGGTATTGTTTTTCCGCCGTATCTTAATGCAAAAATCCCGACAAAGAGGCTTAAAAACAACAAAAAAAAGATTAGTAGGAGGTTCTTTTTCTCAAATCCAAACATGCATTTACTATCCTGTATGAAGGCCTGTTATATATATTCGGGTCAACTATGAGCAACTTGGATTTCAAATGAAATCTTTTGATAAACGACCTTGCCATATCTATCTGTTTTTTTACACCCAAAGAAACTATTATGTAATCCGGCTGTTTTTTGATGATATACTCCTTGTCAATAATAATAAACTCCAAAGCCTTGTCTTTCACGATGTTTCTAATGCCGGCACATCTTAATATGCTGTTTACAAAGGTGTTGCGGGTGGCGACAATCAAAGGCTGAACGCTCACAACAAAGATACCGGTTTTTTTTGCCGGCGGAAACTTTTTGTAATATTTTTCTATCTCTGCCACCACAGCATTAGGGTTTTTGTGAAATATTCCCGCAATATCCCTAATCATATAAATTATATCCGACACGTTTCTTGATGCGTAAAATCTGTTTTTTATGCCCAACTCGTTTAACTTGTTCTGCACACTTTTGTTCATTCCCTCTTTCATACCTATCACATAGTCCGGTTTAAGTTCCAATATTTTTTCTAAGTTAGGTCTGATATAACTGCCGACTTTTGTTATCTTTTTTGCTTTTTCAGGGTAGTTGCTAAACAGCGTATCCCCGACAATATCTCCTCCCAAACCGAGTTTAAATAAAATTTCGGTAGTTGAGGGAGACAGAGAAACTATACGCAAAGCATAACTGTTGGTTGAACAAAATATAATGAACAATACGGCAAAAATAAACTTTTTCATACGCTTTTTCCCCCTAAAAACAGACCGGATGCTCATTTAGAATACAACAATAATATCCAAATATCAACAAGCTAAAATTTCAAAGACACGGATATTTTATGCCAAAACACACTCTTTTCTTGAAAAATATTAAAATTCATATAAACTAATGCTGCCAAATTTATTGCGATTGCGGAGGTGCATATGACATATGAAGAAGCAAGAAAATTGTTGGAGGAATATACGAAAAGTGAAAGCCTTTTAACACACGCAACCTGTGTTGAGACGGCTATGCGCTGCTATGCAAAGAAATTTAACGAAGATGAGGAAAAATGGGCAGTAACGGGATTACTGCACGATTTCGACTATGAGAAATACCACGATGAGCATCCCTACAAGGGAGCTGAGATTTTAAAGGAGCAGGGCGTTGATGCCGATATCATAGAGGCTATTATGGGGCATGCGCAATACACGGGCGTAAAAAGAGAAACACTTATGGCAAAAGCACTTTTTGCCGTTGATGAGTTGAGCGGCTTTTTATATGCCTATGCACTGGTCAGGCCTACAAGAAACCTAAAAGACGTTAAACTGAAGTCAATTAAGAAAAAACTGAAAGACAAGGCTTTTGCAAAAGGTGTCAACAGAGAAGAGATTGAACTTGGAGCAAAAGAACTCGGTGTCGAGCTGTCCGACCACATACTTTTTGTTGCCGAGTGTCTGCAAAACAGTGCAAAAAATATAGGATTGGAAGAGTAAGAAAGGAGAAGTGTGAAAATGGGAGAGATGATTGCCACAAACGAATTTAAAAGAGGGGTTAAACTTCAAATTGACAACGACCCTTACGAGATAGTTGACTACGAACACGTTAAGCCAGGAAAAGGGCAGGCTTTTGTCAGGGTTAAGCTGAAAAATCTTAAAACAGGCAACGTGGTGGAGAAAACCTATAAATCGGGAACAAAACTCGACAAAGCGGATGTGGAAGAGAGGGTTATGCAGTATCTTTACAAAGACAGCGAAGGATTCCATTTTATGGATACATCCAATTACGACCAGTTTTCCATAGATGAAAAGATTATGGGAGAGGCTGCAAACTTCATACAGGAAAACAAAGATGTATCTGTTATGCTCTACAACGGAACACCAATAGGCGTATCTCTGCCGAACTTTGTGGAACTGAAGATTGTTGAAACGGAACCGGGCTTTAAGGGAGATACGGCTGCAACAGGCTCAAAACCGGCAACACTTGAAACGGGCGCAATCGTTCAAGTCCCTTTTTTCTTAAAAGAAGGAGAAATAATAAAGATAGATACCCGCACCGGAGAATATGTTGAGCGTGTAAATAAATAGACGTTAATGAAAAAGACAACGAATCCGGTCATTCTCCTTGCAGCCATAGCACTGGCTCATTTGGTGAATGACTGGTATTCGATTTTAATACCCCCGGCTTTACCTTTAATAAAAAAGATGTACCACATAAATTATCTTCAATCCGGGCTTTTATTAAGTGTGCCCTATTTAACAAGTGCCGTCCTTCAATCGCCCATAGCTCACTTCAGCGAGCGTTATGCCAAAAGAAAATTTGCTCTTATTGCAGGCTTTCTCATACTTTCTGCATCATACATATTGTTTTATCTGTCAAATTCATACTACAGTGCTCTGTTTACAACCTTTTTCATAGGTATAGGGCTTGGAACATATCACCCACAGGGAATGGGAATATTGAGCGTCGTGTTTAAAGAAAAAAAAGGCACGGCAATAGGCATTAACGGAACAGGAGGCGCTTTGGGATTTTTCCTTGCACCGATAGCAATGGGATATCTGCTGTCGCTCTACAACACAAAGGCGTTTTTAATAGTCTCCATACCCGGCGTAGTAATAGCCCTTCTTATCCTTATTATTGTTAAAATAGAAGAAAAACCCATAAAAACAACAATGAAAAGCACTTTAACAAAAGAACTCGTGCTTCTCGGCTTTATTGCCATAGTGATACCGTTTTTTTCAAGAGGAATCAGTTCATTTTTACCGTCCTATTTTTATGCAAAAGGCTCTTCGATATTAAACGCAAATTTGAAAGCCTCCGTTATGCTGTTTGCCGGAATGGTTGCTCAACCGCTTGGAGGATACATATCCGATAAACTCGGAAGAAGAAAAACCATATCGTTCAGTTATTTCTTGATGGGCGTGTTTTTACTCCTTTTCATTGCGTACACAAACATAATTTTCTTATTTTTTATGGGATTTTTTATGTCCCTGTCGATACCGGTAAGACACGCCTTTGCCGCTGAAATCGGCGGTAAAAAGGTCAATACCAACATAGCCGTAGTTTTCGGTATGGTTATGATTGCATCATCTGTTGCCCCGAGTGTTGTTGGAGCTTTGGCAGATAGTTTCGGTTTTAAAGTTGCCTTCGGATTCAACGCATTGATAGCATTTGCAGGAAGTATGCTTGTCTGGACCATTAAAAAGGATAATAAAACACCCTCAATTTCTTAAAAACAATCTCATAGGTTCAAATTAAACGGTATGCAAAAGGAAAGAAAGCGCTTTTTGAACAAAGCGCTTTAATCAACACTCGAATTTTTTAGTGAGTTTCTCCCATCTCTGCTTAATATTTTCGGTTATTATTTCTGCTTCCTTGTCATCGAGGTGTTTAAATCTTCCCTGAAGATAGAGATACTCCCTAACGTCCGTAAATTTCGGTTTTCTTGTTAATTTATGCACACCGTTTTCAATTTCATACAAGGGGAATATACCCGTTTCAACAGCCAATTTTGCAATTTCAACCGATTTTGATTCTACGGATTTGTGCCCCGGAGGACAGGGTGAGAACAGGTGTATCAATTTAAATCCTCTGGTGTTTTTAGCCTTTTCAAATTTCTTCATCAAGTCTTTAGGATAGGCTATAGTGGCAGAAGCAATATACGGAACCTCGTGTGCGTTCACTATCTCCATCAAATCTTTTTTTGGTCTGTCTTTTTGTATCGGAGGAGGTGTTGTCGTTGTTGCAGCACCGTAAGGCGTTGCGGAGCTCCTTTGAATTCCGGTATTCATATACGCTTCATTGTCGTAACATACGTATATTATATCATCGTTTCTCTCCGCTGCTCCGCTTAAAGCCTGTAGTCCTATATCGAAGGTTCCGCCGTCTCCGGCCCAACCCATAACCGTTATATCACTTTTACCCTGCATATCAAACGAAGCCTTTATCCCGCTTGCAACGGCTGCCGTTGTTTCAAAAGCAGTATGAAAAACAGGAACACCCGCATAGTTCTTGCCGTGAGGACCATTGATGATAGTCCAGCAGCAGGCAGGTATCACAATAACGGTTTTCCTTCCCAAAGCTTTAAGTGCCAGTCTCATTGAGAGCGTGGCGCCACAACCCGGACAAGCCAGGTGGTTAGCCTGCAATATTTCATCTCTGTTTATTTTTTTCATTTTTCACTCCACAAATAGCTATCTTCTTTAACCTTACCGTCAAGAACGTCTCTAACGGCATTAACCATATCGTCCTCTGTTACGTCGTATCCTCCGAGACCGCAAACATAACCTACAACATTCCCAAGCCCCAAAGAACCGGTAACCTCGTCTTTCACTATTCCGCCTTTGCCGTGAGATATGTTTCTGTCAAAAACAACGATATGCTTAACATTTTTCAGCTCGGCATCCAAATATTTTTTAGGGAAAGGCCTAAACATATTTATTTTAACGAGTTTTGATTTTATGCCGGAGTTATTCAAAACATCAACGGCTAAATGGGCTGTCTCGGCTATGGAACCCAAAGCGACAACTGCAACCTCAGCGCTGTTTTCACCGTAAATCTCAAGTTCTTTGTATTTCCTGCCGGATATATCGTAAAATTGCTCACTAAGCTCATCAAAAGCCTCAGCCGCACTAAACACGGCTTTGTTTTGCTCTAATTTTATAGGCATATAATCTTTGGGAAAAGCCAGTGCTCCGAATGCTTTTGGGTCATCTATGTCGAGCACTTCTCTTTTTTCTTTAATCTTAATAAAATCGTCTATTTCATCCTCAAAAATCTCAACCGGCTCTTTTGTATGGGTCACCAAAAATCCGTCCATACAAACCATTGCCGGTATTTTAACTCTCTCTGCCACTCTAAAGGCAATAAACAACAAATCGTAAGCCTCTTGGGAGTTGGAAGCGTAAAATTGAATCCAACCCGTGTCCCTTTGAGCAAGAGAGTCCGTTTGCTCAGCCCATATACTCCACGGAGGCGCAACCGCTCTGTTTGCATTTGCCATAACTATGGGCAATCTCGCTCCGCTTGCCCAGTGCAAAACCTCGTGCATTAAAAGCAAACCTTGAGAGCTTGTAGCCGTGAATACCCTGCCTCCGGCAATAGAAGCCCCCATAGCCGCAGCCATTGCAGAATGTTCGGACTCTACCTTAATAAATCTGGTATTCATCTCGCCTTTTGCTATAAAATCGGCTATCTTTTCTATAATCGATGTTTGCGGTGTTATCGGATAAGCGCTTATAACATCCACAAAACTCTGCTTTGCCGCATACGCTACCGCATCGTTTCCACCTATAACTATCTTTTTGCTCATAATTCCCTCACTCTCTCGTAAGCCAATCTGGCAGCTTCTATATTAACATCCGAATGCTTGCCTATTTTTTCATTTAAAACCCTGGCAAGATTTTCAAAGGAGTAATCGCCGGCAACCTTACAAAAAGCACCTAAAAGTGCCGTATTTATTATAGGCATAGCAGGTGTGCCGAGATTTAAAGACAACGCTATGGTATTGGCATCAACAACAAATATTCTGGCGTTTGTCTCTGCTTTTTTGATGCTGCCGGATATATTCAAAAGGACAACACCGTTTTCTTTAACCCTAATGTTTTCAAGAAGACTGGTGTTAAATACTACAACCATATCGGGAAGCGTGACCGTGTATCTGTTGTATATTCTTTTGCCCTTCTCCACTCTGACATAAGCGTTGGATGGTGAACCTCTCCTTTCGGCACCGTAAGATGGCATAAATTGAACATTATACCCCTCGTAAAAATAGATGTTGGCAAGCATTTCACCGGATAGAACAATTCCTTGCCCGCCTCGTCCGTGTAAACCTATCTCTCTCATAAACAACCCCTTTTCAAAACTCGAATAAAAACAAAGTTCAAAAAAATAATTCTTGAAATTCGAATAATATATAAAAACGAACGATTTGTAAACCTTATTGTTTATAAAAAGGGTAGAAAGGGGTGCCGGTTAACCTTAAAAAGTCAACCGGCTTGTGTGACGTAGGCTTATTTTAGAAGTTGTATGTCGCTTCGATCGCAAATGTATCCTGATACATCTTTGCTTCGGTTTCTGGACCATACATCATTTGGTCTTGCATTGTCGTATTTCTATGCGTTTGTTTATGTTCGAATGCGTGGGCATATGCAAAAGAGAGTTCTAGATTTCTATTTATTTTATAACTTGCACCTGCCGTCACATGGGTTTCAACTACAGCAGGAGCCACTATATTTGCATTTAAATCGCTGTCGTCAATCGGGCTTTTGGCGTAGTTAAAACCGGCTCTCAACGTCAAAGCCCTCGTTGCATAATACTCGGCACCCAAAGCATAAACCCATTGATTGTCCCAATGAAACGGCCATTTATCGATAGCCAACCCCGAAACACTCGGCTCGTTCATAACATCGTGATAGTTAATCCATCTTACATCGGCTTCAAGTCTCAGTTTTCTGATGGGCCTGAAATTAACACCGAATGCAAACTCACGAGGCATATCAAGTCTCATTTCAACCTTATCGCCCGTAATCATTAAGCCGTTACCCGGCAGAGTATTCCACTCAAGCTTTTGCATCCATCTTTTTGATTTATATACAAAACCGAACTGAAGCATATCATTTAATTTGTAAACAACTCCCAAGTCGAAACCGATACCGTACGCATTTGCAGTATCAAGAGAATCCGTATGAACACCCGGTGAAGGAAGCCCCATTTGTTGATTAGTGTAAACCCCGTGACCAAAAGTATTTTTATAATCAGGAACATTCCAACCAAATTCCATCTGGAGTGCCTGATAAACAAAAGCCGGAGCAAACCCAACTGACAAATGTCCGTTAACCCTGTAGGCAACACCCAAAACCATCTGCATCATCTGCATTTGGGAGTATGCCTTCTTCAGCCAACCGCCGTTTGTCAAGTTGTTGGAGCTCCAATCAACACCCATACCGGACGTACCGTACATTCCGACACCGTAAACAAAGTGAGGCGTGTCGCAGTTACAACCAAGCGGGTTATAAGCAAACCCGGCGGAAGGAATCATAAAAACATTTGAATCGCTGTCGTTGCCGTTCAGCTTTCTTCTTGGGACAAAAACAGCACCTCCGATATCAAATGTAGTGTTTGTTAGCCAGGCAATTCCCGCAGGGTTTTGTAAAATCGTTGAAGCATCCTGGGGGTTTGCCACTACGGCGCCTGCCATTCCAAGAGATTTGGCACCGGTAGCTATCATATAATAGCCGTTTGTTGCATTGGAAACCGAAGCAGCTCCAATAACCAAGCCGGCTGCCAAAACAGCACTAAATAGTTTTTTCTTAAACCTCATAGAAAAACCTCCTAAATACAATAAGTTTCATACCTATATTACTTAGGTACTACAAAATCTTCCTATTAATATAACTTTCTAATCTATTTGTCAATAAAAAAATATATTTTTATTAAAATTTCCGTTGCAATTCATATTAACTATTTCAGATAGCACTTTGTATTCCAATAAGCCGTATGAAAACAGATTTTATTGTGAAATAGAGAAGGTCTTATAAATTTCCTCTTTTTTAAAAAACGTTCTTTAAGTATCGTATTTTTTTGGCTTACGGGCTTTTTATTGTCTCAATCCTCTTATCTTTTTTCTCAATAACCAATGTTTTGTTGTTATTTGCTATACTCGAAGCTGTTACGGAATAGAAAGTCGTATAGGTATTATTTGCATTTATCCCGTATTTTTTAAACCAAAAATATCCATTCCCACCTCTTGCCAAGAAGTCATTTGTCAAAACGGAGTATATTTTATTGTCTTTTAACGGTTTGTTCCCTACTTTTATTCTTTCTATCTTCGCCGCAGAGCATTTTTTTAAATCCACAACATATTTGATGCCGGCAACCTGAAGCCAACCGCCGCCTCCGTAACTTAAAGCGCTCTTTTCAAGAATCTTTTTTATATATCTACCCTTTAATTTCATAGTAACAACAGTATTGTCAAACTCAAAAATGTTGTGAAGTTCAATATCCGTTATATAGTTATTGTTATAAATTTTATCTCCTCTAAACATGCCGGAGTTGTCGAGCACTACATCAACCTTAAACTTCTTTTTTAAAATATCGTTAACCGTATCAGCAAAAGCCGACTCTTTAAACCTCAAAACACTATCCCTCAAATCCGCTTTTCCTTTTAATTTTCCTAAAATAATCGATTTGGGGAGCATCTTTTTGTATTTTTAAAGCTCTTTTTCTATGCCGGCAATCGGCTTAACTTCTTTTGATACCCTTATCAGTCGATATTTAGTTTTATTGACCAAAAACCTTTTTTTGTTATTTAAACACACATCAAGTTCAACAACGTACTTTCCGCGCTCACCGCCGTTTACGATAACGGTTTTATCGACAAACGCCGCTTTTTTAAGATAGTTATGGGAATGCCCGCCGAAAATGATATCTATTCCTTTAACCTTAGATGCCATATACCTATCCTGCTTATAACCTATATGCGTCAGGGCGATAATAAGATTGACTTTTCGGCTTTTTAGAATTTTAACCATTCTTTTTGCTGCAAATACGTTGTCGTATTTTACTTTTACTTTTTTTGCAAAACTTATGTCTTTCAGCTTCGTTGTCATAAGGGAAAAAATACCTACGCGCACTCCGCCGATATTCTTTATTACATAGGGCTTGCAAATATTTTTCAAGGCTGTATGTTCAACCGATAAATCGGAGCATAAGACATCGAATTTTGCATACTTCAAAGCCTTTACAAGCACCTTGCAGCCGTTATCGAATTCATGATTGCCCAATGCATAAACATCAAGCCCCGTATTATTAAAAAGCGAGTAGATAGCCTTACCGAAAAAGGTGTGAAAATATCTGCCCGTCAAGTCGTCTCCGCTGAAAAGAACAAGTGTGTTTCTGTTTTTAGCTTTTATTTGCTTTATGATTGCGGCTATACGGGCAATTCCTCCGCCCTTTGACGAGTTATCGAGATTTCCCTGCAAATCGGCAATACCTGCGATTGTTATGTGGTATGTGCAAGAGTTGTTTTCTTTTGAAGTCGATATGATTTTTTTAACCTCTATGCTCCCGGACCAGCCTGTTCTTTTTATTTTACCCTCAACGGTTATAACTTTCCCTTTAAAAGCCGCCACCCTATCTTTCAACTGTCCCAAAACTTTATAATCAACCCTCGAGCGACTCCAATATTTCGTTATTATGTAAACGTTTTTACTGCCTGTCTCTACCAAGCCTTTAAGCGTTTTGCAGTGCGCTTGAGCCTGCTCAACTCTGCTATGAGCATCAACTCCTTTTGCAAAAGAAATATTTAACATCAAGCAAATAAAAAAGATAATCGTTGTTGATAACAGGTATCTTCTTATTTTCATAACTTTCATTGCCTCCTTAAATTCAATGAACACCTATTTGATTTAAAAAATAACCTTTTCTATCTCTTCAAAAGCCTCTTTGGCTCTTTTTTTCAAAAACAAATCAGGCATACATACAGCAAGCGCCGATTCGTCCGGGTTAATCGTAACAACGAAAGAGCCCATACTTTGGAGTCTGCTTGCAAGGTAGTCATTTGTAGGAACGGCTGAGCTTGAACCAACCAAAAACACCAAATCAGGAACTCCCACATCCCTTAAAAAGTCGTTGTAGTTATTTATCTGATAATCGTTTTCAATGTAATACCAATCTCCGAACATTAAAATATTGGGTCTTAAAAGCTCTCCGCAAACCGGACAGGTAGGCAGATTCGTTGCAATCATTGTGTCGTAGTCCAAATCGCACAGAGGAACATCCATGTTATTTTTAATGCCGTATGAACAAGCCGAGCCTCTCATACACTGCAAACGCCACATAGAACCGTGGACTTCGTACACCAAAGATTCGTCGAGCCCTGAAATAATATGATAGCCGTCCGTATTTGTGGTATGAACAAAGGATTTATCGAAAACCTCGTTTATAAGACGATTGATTATCCTATACCCGCTGTGGGGTTTGTTTTTATGCGCATTTCGCCTGCGCCATTCATAAAACGCCCAGGCATATTGAGGTCTGACCTCAAAACTGTGAGGATTCGCAAGCTCTACAGCCTCAAGCCCCAATTTTTTAAAAACCGGAAAATTGCGCCAATAACCCTCTTTATCCCTAAATGTCGGTATGCCGCTGTCCGCGCTCATTCCGGCGCTTGTTAAAAACATACAGGTTTTGCTTTTTTTAATTACCTCTTTCAATTTTTCTATGTCGTTTACAATCATACTGCCCTCCTTTTGACCGTTTATCTCCTTTATCGTGCTTCTCAAAGTGCAGATTTTTGTTTTATATTATTAAACCGCACCACTATGTCAATCTTTTTTATAAAGTAAAATTTTTTTATGGGAGTTGTTGACTTTGAAGATATTCTGATGTAGTATGACAAAAATTCGGTGTGTTGAAAAAGGTAGTGATGTTGATGGATAAAATCAGACAGACCATAAAACAGGACTTCAAAAAACAGTTTGGTGATTTAGCCGACGAGAAAGATATAGAGCTTTTAAGCGAAGCTACCTGTAGTATGCTTGAACATAAAATGGACAAGTTGTGCGAGATAGGAAAGCAGCTGTTTTTAAACAATATTCTGCTCACACACTTCTTTTATGTTTTTGAAAAGATTGTTTCGGAATTGGAGAAAGATTCTATTGAGCTGCAACTTAAAGATATGTTGGCGGCAAAAAGGATGCTCTCAAAAGGATACATCTACGAAGAGATGAAGTTCGACAAACAGCTGTTTCAAAAGTATATGAAAAGAAAAATCGTGGCAGAGAGTAAGGAGCTCTCTTTTTTACTGAATTCGCACATCAATTGGATGATATGTTTTATCAATGCCGTACTGGACGGCTCTGTACATAAGGACAGCATGTTGAGCGAGTGGATAGAACTGACACAACAAACCGAAATGGAAACCCTGCACAACGATACATATAAAAAACTCAGCTCTTCACTTAAAAAAATTGCAAAACGTCTAATTGAAGCCTATAAAAGCGAAAGGTATTTTTACTTTTCCCTGCTCTACAGGGAGCTAATGGGATACTCCTCCAAAATGCAAAATATACTAATTTTAAACTTTATGAGCGAAGAAATAATTTCGATATATACCGACTACATTACCGGTCTTGACAACCAATTCAAACTCAAAAAAGAGTTGGATAATTTTAAGGATAAGTACCTGTTTTTGATAGACATACACAACTTTAAGAAAATTAATGTGACATACGGTTTTGATACGGGAGATGAGGTTTTAAAATCCGTAGCACAAAAACTAAAGAATATAAAAGAGTGTACCGCATATAGATTTATAGGAAATGAATTTGCAATTATTGTCAATAATAAGAAAAAGCCGTACGAAATCATCAAAGAGCTTGAGGCAACTACCTGTGAGGTTGACGGTCATTCTATATCGCTGTTTTTTTATGGAGCTTTCGGTAAAATAGGAGCTAAAATTTTAGAATACACGGAATACGGGTTGATGGAAGCAAAAAAACTGAAAAATCACATAATGAATATAGACGATGTAAAAAATAAACCGGCTTTTATAGCAAACAAAGCCCAAGATATCTTTTCGATAAACACAGAAATAAAACTTGCCGTTGCTTCTGACAGAATTGTGCCGTATCTTCAAGGAATTTTCAGCTCTGCAAAAACAGATAAACCCGCTAAATACGAAGCGCTGGCAAGAATAGAATCTATGGACGGTTCAATCCTGCCGCCGTCAAAATTTTTGAATGTTTTGAAAAATACCTATTTATATTCGGAAGCAACGAAGATTCTGTTTTTTAAGTGTGTGGATTTCGTTGAAAAAACCGGCATTGAGATAAGTTTTAACTTAAGTATGTTAGATATTGTCAATCCCTATACCACAAAATTCTTAAAAAGCATACTGATAGACAAAACAAATGTTGCTAACAAAATCACATTTGAGATAACAGAGGAAGAAGCCGTTGAAAACTTCAAAGAGGTCAAAGAATTTATACAGGATATAAAAAAGCTCGGTGCAAAAATAGCTATTGACGACTTCGGCAGCGGCTATGCCAATTACAACTATATATTTAATATGAACCCGGATTACATAAAAATTGACGGGGGATTGGTGTCTGAAATCCTGACAAACGAAAATCAGGTTATCCTCATAAAATCTCTTGTTGAGATGAGCAGAAAGATAGGCATAAAAACCGTTGCGGAATTTGTTGATTCAAAAGAAAAGATGGAAAAGCTCAGACAGCTTGGAGTTGATTATTTTCAGGGATTTTATTTTCACAAGCCTGAGCCCTACAAAAAAGTGCTGCAATTAAACTAACGTCGATACAAAATTTCATTGAAAAATAATTCCGATACGGGTATAGTCAAAAGCTGGTATGTGCAGTTTATGTAATTTCTCGGTGTTTATTTATGCGTAAGTTCTACGATTTTCTATTCTCGCCAAAGTTTAGCGTCCTTATTATAGTTATCTTTTTGATAGCCCAAATCACAGCAACATTTCTTCCAAGCGAAGCCGAAAGCTGGAGGTATGTCTATGCAGCAAAATGGTTTGAGATTGTGATTTGGCTTTTCGGCATTAACCTTTTCGGCGTTATGTTTAAATACAAAACCTACAGAAAAATCCCCGTATTTATCCTGCATCTGTCGGTAATCGTAATTCTTATCGGAGCGGGCATTACAAGATATGCAGGCTACAACGGCATTTTGCATTTAAGAGACAATCAAACTAAATCTCAAATAGTCATAACGAACAAAAAAAACCCTCTTGATACAAGAACGAAACGCCTCGGTTTTAGCATAAAACTCGATAGATTCGTTCTTAAAAGATACCCCGGCAGTATGCAGCCGAGTTCATACGACAGCTATGTGACTGTGACAGATAAACACGGTTCGTTTTCATACCACATCTATATGAATCACATATTAACATACAAAGGCTATAGGTTTTATCAGGCGGATTTCGATAAAGACGCAAAAGGCAGCATATTAGCCGTCAGTTACGACCCGGGTATGTATATTACCTATGCAGGTTACATTTTGCTGATTTTGGGATTTTTATTAAGCATTTTTTACAAAAAAGGGAGATTTGCGGCTTGCTTAAACGCCCTTAAAAAAGGCGGTGCTTTCGTGCTTATTATTTTGTTTATGACAACCTCCTATGCCAAAGCCTTCGACCTGCATACATTTGCTCAAAATTCAAAATCCGCCGCAAAGGCGTTTTCCTCTATTCTTGTCCAGCAAAACGGAAGAGTGGAGCCTATGGATACGCTCGATATGAATATAGTCCATAAATTAACGATGAAATCCTCTCTTTTGGGCTTAAATTACAATCAAATTGTTTTGGGGATGATTACAAACCCTAAAGAGTTTCAAAACCTGCCGTTAATACATATCGGAAACAAAAACATAAGAAGATTGTTAAAAATCAAGGGCTGCTATGCCTCTTACAACTCTTTTTTTGACAAAAACGGAAAACTAAAGTTCATTAAAGAAATCGGAGAGGCTTTCCATACGCCCGATTCAAAAAGAACCACAACTCAAAGGGAGTGGCTAAAAATTAACGAGCTTATATACGTCTCATCTTTGGTTTATACATACGATATATTCAAACTCTTCCCGCTGCCGGATTCAAAAATACACAACTATGTTTGGTATTCTCCGTTTGATATTGAACAAATGTTTAAGCTAAAAAAGATAGGCTTCGATAAGGCTTTGTTTTATATAAAAATGTACGGAAACCTTATGAAAGGCTTAAAAACCCTGAATTTACAAGAAATTAACAAAGCAAAAAGCGAAATCTACAAAGTGCAAAAGATGTTTTCAGGCAATATTATACCAAGCAAAAGCAGGATAAAATGGGAAATACTGTACAACCATCTTCAAATATTCACATACTTGATTGGCGTCTATTCTCTTTTGGGTCTTTTTGCCATACTGCTCGGTTTTTTCGAGATTTTCAAACAAAAAAGGTTTAAGTGGCTTGGAAGAGGCTTAATAACTTTTAGTGTCTTTGCTCTGCTTCTGCACACTGCCAATATGATAGTCAGGTGGTATATAGCCGGTCACGCACCGTGGTCTGACGCATACGAATCCATAATATTTATAGCCTGGGGCAGCGCTTTTGCTTCTATTGTTTTCTTTAGGAAATCTATGCTCAGTTTGGGCAGCGGTCTGTTCAGCGCCGGTATGTTTATGATGGTTGCCAATCTCGACAACATAAATCCGCAAATCACAAATATGGTTCCCGTTTTAAACTCCTATTGGCTGTTGATACACGTGGCATTTTCAATAATTAGCTACGGTTTTATGTCTGTCGGGGCAATGCTTGGCGGACTTAATATGATTTTATATGCTTTAAAAAGGAAAAGAGAGCTTGAAAATCAAATAAACAGCCTCAATAACATAATATATATCTGCCTCTTTATAGGATTTGCCCTTTTGAGCATAGGCACGATTTTCGGCGCTGTGTGGGCAAATGAGAGCTGGGGTGCATACTGGTCGTGGGACCCGAAAGAGACCTGGTCTTTAATAAGCATACTTGTGTATGCCTATATTCTGCACAACGGCATAATGTATAAAACATCCGGCGGTTTTTACTTTTCTTTATTGGCGCTGTTGAGCTTCTTTTTTATCTTGATGACCTATTTCGGTGTAAATTTTTACATAGCCCAAGGGCTGCACTCATACGGAAGAGGCTCGGCAGGGTACGGATGGTTTTATGTTCTCCAGGCTGGCATCGTATTGTGGTTTTGTGTTGTTCTGTTCAAATACCTTGTGGAGCTAACCAAAAAGAAAATTTTTTAACTCTTCCCCAAGTGTAAATTTTAAACCGGAATTTTTGCTGACAAAATATTTTCTTATTTATATAATCACATCCAAGAAAAGAAAGGATGGTTATGAAAAAGAATATTCTCTTTTTATGCACGGGAAATTCCTGTAGAAGCCAAATGGCTGAAGGATACGCAAAGCTGTATTTAAATGATAGGTTTAATATTTACTCTGCGGGTATAGAAAAACACGGGCTAAATAAATACACCGTGCAGGTTATGGAAGAAGACGGCGTGGATATGAGCAGACACTATTCAAAAACAGTATCGGAACTCGACAGTATTGATTTTGATATTGTTGTTACGGTTTGCGGTGATGCGAATGAACGCTGCCCGGCTTATCTTAAAAAAACGAAACTCATACATAAAGGTTTCAAAGACCCGGCAAAAGCAGCGGGCAGCGAACTTGAAGTCGTACATTTTTTCAGAAAAATCAGAAAGGAAATAAAAGAGTTTGTAAAAAACGAGTTGATTAAACTTATATGATTGTATAATTGCAGAGATTTGACAGTCAGCTTAACCTTTTTCTTTCAAAACTTCACACCTCTCCCCTTTTTGCACACCTACGAAGTGTGAAAAAAGGGGGTATTGTTTTTGAAAAGTTAAAAAAGGAGAAAGTTGCATAAAATTGTTGACAAAAATAGCTTAATTTTGTAGAAGCATAGGGCTTGATTAGATGAGAAGTGAAGGAGTGTGTTATGTTTGCGGTTATAGAAACAGGCGGTAAGCAATACATCGTCAAAGAGGGCGATGTTATAAAGGTTGAAAAGCTGCCCGTAGAAGAGGGCGAGATTGAGTTTGATAAGGTTTTGATGGTAGGTGATAAGGTAGGAACTCCTTATGTTGAGGGAGCAAAGGTAAAAGCTGAAGCCGTAAGGATTGGCAAGGCAAAAAAGGTTGTCGTATTTAAGTTTAAAAGAAGGAAAGGCTACTCTAAAAAGCAGGGGCACAGGCAGCTTTTTAGCGAAGTAAAAATAACTCAAATTAGCGCTTGATTTGGAGGCTTTAGATGGCTCATAAAAAAGGTTTGGGAAGCACAAAGAACGGAAGAGA
Organism: Desulfurellales bacterium; assembly: GCA_027035575.1. Taxonomy (GTDB): domain Bacteria; phylum Campylobacterota_A; class Desulfurellia; order Desulfurellales; family Hippeaceae; genus S144-51. The sequence goes on from JALVUQ010000045.1 coordinate 31,402, forward strand.
CAGTATAGGAAAGCGTCTCGGCGTCAAAAGAGGCGACGGTCAGTTTGTCAATGCCGGCGAGATACTTGTTAGACAAAGAGGAACGAAGTGGCATCCCGGTAAGAATACGGGAAAAGGAAGAGACGATACGCTGTTTGCTTTGGTTGAGGGTAAGGTAAAATTTGAAGAAAAGTTGGGCAAAAAGGTCGTTAGCGTCTATCCTTAAAAGATATTTGTAGATGTTTGTAGATTATGCCAAAATTTTTGTTAAATCTGGAGACGGCGGAAGAGGTATAGTTAGCTTCAGAAGGGAAAAATTTGCGCCTAAGGGTGGTCCTGACGGAGGCGACGGCGGCAAGGGCGGAGACGTCATCATTAAGGCTTCCAAAGACGAGAACACCCTTAGGCTTTTTCGTTTCACAAGAAGATTTTTAGCCGCCAACGGACAAAGCGGTGCATCAAACAACAAAACCGGAAAAAGCGGCGACGATATAGTCGTTAAAGTACCTGTCGGCAGTATTATCAAAGATGAAAACGGTGAAACGGTAGCGGATTTGAATCAAGACGGTCAAAGTGTGGTTGTTGCAAAGGGCGGAAAAGGCGGCAAAGGCAATGCGGCTTTTGCAACACCTACAAACAGAGCCCCCCGTTTTGCTCAAGAAGGTCAAAAAGGCGAAGAGAAATTTCTTACTATAGAATTAAAACTGATTGCAGATGTCGGACTCGTTGGTTTTCCGAATGCAGGCAAATCTTCTCTTATCAGAGCCGTATCTAATGCAAAGCCTGAAATAGCCAATTATCCTTTTACAACGTTGACGCCACATTTGGGGTATGTGAATTTTAATGAGAAAGATTTTATTATTGCTGACATACCGGGAATTATTGACGGGGCAAGCCAAGGAAAGGGGCTTGGATTAAAATTTTTAAAGCATATAGAAAGGACATCTTTACTTGTTTTTGTTCTGGACATTACGGATAAACCGAAAGAGGCTTTTGCAAAACTGATTAAGGAGATAGAAAGCTACAACCCCGAAATTTTAAATAAAAAAAGAATTATTGCTTTAAACAAGATAGATTTGGTCGATAATCCGAAAGAGTATGAAAATATGTTTAAAAACGAGCGGGTTTTTTTGATAAGCGCTTTGAATAAAACAAACTTAAACGAGTTACTTTTATGGATAAGCAAGACTTTAGAGAAAGATTAAACAGAGCAAAAAACATTGTCATAAAAATCGGCAGTGCTGTTTTGGTTAAAGATAGTAACGTCATAGACGAAAAGCTTATGGAAAATATTGTTGACAACATAGCTTTTCTTATAAAAAAACGCTCAAAACACATAGCCGTTGTTTCAAGCGGAGCCGTTGCAAGCGGAATGTCGGTTATGAAGGTTAAAACCAAAACGGACAATATAGTTCATAAACAGGCATTTGCAGCTATTGGGCAGCCGAAATTGGTCGATTTGTACGGCAGGTTTTTTGCCAAACACGGAATAAACGCTTCTCAAGTGTTAATAACGGCAGACGATATTCAAAACAGAAGAAGGTTTATAAATGCTAAAAACTCTCTCACTACTTTGTTAAAGTGGAAGAGCGTTCCGGTTATAAATGAAAACGACAGTGTTGTTGTTGAGGAGCTGCGTTTCGGGGATAACGATAACCTGTCGGCGCACATTGTAAACCTGATTGAAGCCGATGTTTTGATTATGCTTAGTGATGTTGACGGCGTTTATGATAAAAACCCTGCTTTTGAGGGCGCAAAAGTTGTTGAGTTTATATCTGATGATTTTGAGTTTTCACACCTTGAGGGGGCAAATAAAATCGGTTCGGGCGGTATAAAAAGTAAGATTGTTGCCGGATTAAATGTGTCAAAACTCGGCAGAATGGCTGTGATTATCAACGGAAAGAAAAAAGATGTCTTAAAAAATCTGTTTGAGGGAAATGAAGTAAAAAAAACGGTTTTTGAACCCTATCAAAAGGCTATCACCTCAAAACAATCCTGGATAGAGTCCTGCTCGCCCAACGGGGTTGTTGTGATAGATAAAGGGGCAATCGTCGGTTTAAGGGCAAATAAAAGCCTTCTTGCAAGCGGAATAGTAAAAATATACGGTGTTTTTGACAGGGGCGATATAATAAATATAGAATCCGAAGAGGGAAATGTGATAGCAAAGGGTATTGCCAATTACGATTCGTCCGAAATAGAAAAGATTAAAGGAATTCACTCATCTAAAATAACGAAGGTTTTGGGGTATAAATACTCAAACGACGTTGTACATATAGACAATATGGTTGTTGTGTCAAAACGGGAGAGTTTATGATTAAGGAGTATGTCGAGAGTATTTGCAAAAAAGCCAAAGAGGCGTTCTTCGAGCTTTCAAAGGCAGATGAAAAGCAAATAAACGGTGTTTTGCTTTTCCTTGTAGAGCTTATAGATAAAAAGAGAGAGGCTATAAAGCGGGAAAACTTAAAGGATATGGAAAACGGTGAGCAAAATAACTTGAGCAGTGCGCTGCTTGACAGATTGCTTTTAAACGACAAGAGAATTGACTCGATGATAGAGTCCTTGCAGACGCTTGTTTCTTTAAGAAGCCCCGTCGGAGAGGTTATCGACGGGTGGGTTTTGGAAAATGCACTGAAGATAGAAAAGGTAAGAGTACCAATAGGTGTTGTGGGGATTATATACGAATCAAGACCCAATGTTACGATAGATGCGGCGTCTTTATGTTTGAAATCGTCGAACTGCGCAGTGCTTAGGGGCGGAAAAGAGGCTGTAAACTCAAATAGAATTTTAAGCGAGCTAATAAAAGAGGCGCTAAGGTCAAATGCACTTAGCGAAGATTGTGTCGGATTTATAGATAACACGGATAGAGAATGTGTTTTACACCTTGCAAAAGCAGATAAATATATAGATGTCATAGTCCCGAGAGGTGGTGAGGGATTAATTAAATTTGTATCTCAAAACGCAACGGTAAGTGTTATAAAACACGACAAAGGATTATGCCATACGTTCATAGATAAAGATGCGGATTTGGATAAGGCATTGAATATAGCCTACAATGCAAAGGTTCAAAGGCCGGGTGTTTGCAATGCTATGGAAACTTTGCTTGTGCATAAAGATATAGCCGGTAAATTTTTGCCCGAATTTTACCTGTTATCCAAACAGGCAAAAGTTGAACTTAGGGGCTGCAAACGTACGCTTGAAATATTGAAAGACATTAAGGAAGCCGCTGAGGACGATTGGAATAGGGAGTATCTGGATTTAATACTCTCGATTAAAATAGTTGATGATTTGGAGGAAGCCATAGGACATATTAACAAATACGGCTCTTCACACTCAGAAGCTATAGTGACGGAAAATTACTCCAATGCCGAAGATTTTCTAAACAGGGTGGATGCTTCCTGCGTTTATGTAAACGCATCCACCAGGTTTACCGACGGCGGAGTGTTCGGAATGGGGGCTGAAATAGGCATAAGTACAAACAAGCTCCACGCAAGAGGTCCTGTCGGATTGAAAGAACTTACAACATACAAATATAAAATACGCGGCAGCGGGCAGATAAGAAAGTGAGAGTCGGAGTCTTCGGAGGAACATTTAACCCTGTTCATATAGGACACATACGCGGTGCTATAAGTGTCTATGAAGCTTTTTCTTTGGATAGGGTTTTGTTTATGCCTACGGGTATTCCTCCTCACAAAAAGGACGATGTTGCCCCCGCCGAGTATAGGTATGAGATGCTTCTTTTGGCTACGGAAGGTCTTAAAAATTTCTACGTGTCCAAAATGGAGATAGACTCAAACAGAGTAAACTATACCATAGACACTATAAAAGAGTTGAAAAAAGAGTATGGAGACGACGAGATGTTTTTTGTCGTCGGAACGGATGCCTTTTTTTATTTGGAACTGTGGAAGGAGTATGAAAAGCTTATCGATATGGTGTCTTTTATTTTAATGCGCAGACCGGAGTATAACGTATCTCGGATAATTGCAAAGTATAAAAATACAATTGAATTTGTCAGTGTGGAGAATAGATTTGAAGGTGCGGCTCAAAGAAGGCATACCTATATCTATACTCCGCCTGCATTTGACATATCATCAAGTATGGTGCGAAGCAAAATAAGAAACGGGGAAACTATCAGATACCTTGTACCGGAAAAGGTCGAGAATTTTATAAAAGAGAAGGGGTTGTATAAAATATGAAAGAAGAAGTCGTAAGAGTTTTGGAGGAAAAAAAGGTAGAAGATATATCAATCATTGACGTAAGGACAAGGTTGGCTCTTTTTGACTATTTTGTTATAGGCACAATAGAGTCGGGAAGACAGGTTGATGCCGTTATAGATGAGCTTAAAAAATCGTCTTTTGAAATACACCATATAGAACAGACCGACGATAATGAGTGGGTTTTGATAGATTTGTTCGATGTTGTGGTTCATCTTTTTTCTCCCGAAAAAAGGGCGGAGTACGATTTGGATTCTCTGTGGAAAAATACCGTCGAAACAATCAGCGAAAACGGAAGGTAGTGTTTTGGAATTTTTATGTCTTAAACGGGCTTGATTAAAAATTCTTTAAAGGCATATTTGACTTTTTTGACTTCAAAGATTTGCTGTACTAAATATTAATCTCAAAACATCATAGAAACTTCTATATTTGCTCTTTACTCATTGTGTTTTTTATAGTAATCTTTAAAAGGAATCGTTTAAAAAGGGGGAGGTTTTTAAACTATCCGATTTTTAGAGAGATAATTCAATCAAAAGAGGTAAAAAATGGATTTAAACAAAGCGCTCTATGTGTTGTCTGTTTTTTCAGACACCATTAACGGGAAAGATACGTTTCATCAAAGAAGGGTTGCCTTTATTGCTTATAAGATAGCCGAAAATCTTGATTTTAAGAGATACGGTCTAAATCTTGTTTTGCAGTCCGGTTTAATTCACGATATAGGATTGTTGTCTGAGGCATCCAAACTCGAGACCTACAGGCAGATAATAGAGGAAGATTTTAAGCAGTTAAATAAACACGCAGTTATAGGCTCGAAATTGGCACGTTTTTTTAACCTTCACCTCGATGTTTCAAATGCCGTAGGTTTGCACCATACACCTCAGGATAAAAACACCTCGGCACTCGGCAGCCTGCTTTTTCTTGCCGATAATATTGAAGCTGTGTACCGTAGCATTTCAAACCCATTTGCTTTTGATGAGATATACAATTTTATAGCCCAAAAAGAGCATCTGTTCAATAAAGAGATGTTTAAGGTGTTCAGGGAACTGGCTCAAACGGAGAGTTTTTGGTATGCTTTAAACAAGCAGAACATAGACAGAGAGCTTGTTAAAATAATTGACGAACATAAAGCCGAAGCCGATGATGAGTTTTTAAAACGCCTGGCTTATTTTGTGGCGTATGTTTCAGACCATATAACCCCGTTTTTTGAAAACTACTCAGTTTTTATTAAAAACATAGCCGTTGCCATAGGTTATAAAATGTCTTTAAACAGAGAGGATTTGGAGCTATCTGCTCTGTTTTCTCACAGCGGATATATTTTTATTCCGACAAACCTTCTAAACTCCTCGGAAAAATTAAACGAAAGTGATTTTAATATAATAAAAGCCCATCCCTACTACACGAAACTTCTGCTTGACGCTTTGGAGATAAGCGATAATATAAAATATCCTGCCGTATATCACCACGAGAAAAAAAGTAAAGACGGATACCCTTTTAAGGTTACCGTTGTGGATGAATATACGGAAGTATTAAGGATTTCCACATTTTTGGCTGCTTTGTTACAGGATAGACCATACAGGGTTTCCTACGAATATGAAGAGGCGAAAAACATACTCAACTCCGAGGAGTTTGATAAGAAAATATTGGATATTGCACTGGAGTTAGAGCTTGAAAACGTGGTTAAAACCCGGGACGAATACTATGATGGGATAGGGAGATTGTTCTTATGAAGTTAGGTATGGTAGGAACGGGATATGTGGGTTTGGTTACAGGAACCTGCTTTGCCGAGATGGGTAACGATGTTATATGCGTGGATATAGATAAGAATAAGATTGAAAATCTTAAAAAAGGTATAATTCCTATTTATGAGCCGGGGCTTGAAAAACTCGTTAGAAAAAATTACGAAAAGGGCAGTCTGAGTTTTACAACGGAAATAAAAGAGGCTGTTTCAAAAAGCGATATAATTTTCATTGCCGTGGGCACGCCGCAGTCCGAAGACGGAAGTGCCGATTTAGGTTATGTTTTGGAGGTTGCCAAAAGTATAGGACGCTATATCGACCACAATCTGATAGTCGTTGACAAATCCACCGTGCCTGTCGGAACCGCCCAAAAGGTGAAAGATACAATACAAAAAGAGTTGGATAAAAGATTTAAAGGAAAAGCCCCTTTTGATTTTGATGTTGTGAGCAACCCTGAGTTTTTAAAAGAGGGGGATGCGGTCAGTGATTTTATGAAGCCGGACAGGGTTGTTGTTGGAGCTGACAGCAGGGAATCTCTGGAAATTATGAAAGAGCTCTACAGACCTTTTACGCTAAACCACGAGCGTTTTATATCGATGGATGTAAAAAGCGCGGAGATGACCAAATATACGGCAAATGCTATGCTTGCCACCAAAATTTCTTTTATGAATGAGATAGCCAATATATGCGAACTTGTCGGGGCTGATGTAAATATGGTCAGGATAGGCATAGGCAGCGACAGAAGAATAGGTTACTATTTTATATATCCCGGAATAGGTTGGGGCGGCAGTTGTTTCCCGAAAGATGTCAGGGCTTTGGAAAAAACCGCTCTTGATTACGGATACGAGCCAAAAATTATAAAAGCCGTAAGCGAGGTTAACGAGAGGCAGAAACATAAACTTGTTGAAAAAATTGTGGATAGATTCGGCAAGCCCTTGGAAGGAAAGTGCTTTGCTGTGTGGGGTTTGGCTTTTAAGCCCCAGACGGACGATATGAGAGAAGCACCGTCTATCGTTACAGCAAAAGAGCTGATAAAATTAGGAGCAAAAATAAAAGCCTACGACCCCGAAGCTATGGAAAATGCAAAAAATTTCTGGCTGAAGGATTTAAAAAACATTGAGTATTGCGACAATAAATACGATACGTTAAACGACTCGGATGCTATGCTGCTTATTACCGAATGGAAAGAGTTCAGAAGCCCGGATTTTTATGAAATCAAAAAAAGGCTTAAACAGCCGGTTATTTTTGACGGCAGAAATCAATACAACAGGGAGGTTCTGTCTCAACTTGAATTTGAGTATTACCAAATAGGCGTGAGATAGGCTCAAAAAAGTTGACTTTTATATTTTGTCATCTAATATTAATTATGTAATGAAATTTTAAAAGAAGGAGGAGAAAATGGGTAGCTTGGAAAAGAAAGAGAGGTTTGATAAGTTAAGCGGAGCTCAACTGCTGTGGGCAAGTACGATGGGTGCAACGTTTGACCTTGGAGTTATGAGCAGAGGGATGTTGATTCCGTCAATGAGAACGGCGGCTCAAAGGCTTATTCTCCATCAAATGCAAAAGGGCACCTTTCCTTTTTTTGAATCAGACGAGTTAAGCTTAAAAATTTTTGAATCAATCTTCAAAAGCCTCAATGATTTTATATTTTTTGCAAACAGATACGAAGTTTCAACAGATGGAGATGTTGTAACCCTGAAGATAAACAGGGATTCTTGTATGTACTGCCCTACGGGTGTCGGTGGTTCTCAGCTTGGTTTCGCCGTATGTCCATATCCTGAGATTTTCAGTGTTTATCTCGATGTGGCTTTAAAAAACAGCCTGTTTGACAAATCCGTCTCTATGGTAAAAGAGCAAGACGGCTCGTATATGACAAAAGAGGGAGATTGGGACATTATTAATTTCAAGATAGCCGACGATGAAGGGTTTAAACAGATAAAAGAGGCTTTGGCTAACGGTGTTAAAGAGATAGAAAACGTTTTGACAACATCGGTAGAAAACGGTGTAATAAGCGAAGAAGATTTATGGGATAGAAATTATGTAGAAGTTCCGAATACAGACCCTCAAAAATACAAAACGAAATTTACCGATTTTGCAAAAGAGTATATACAGCCGATTGAGGATAGAGTACTTGATTTAAACAAAAGATTTATATTTGTGGTTTTGGTTGATGAGAACGGGTATCTGCCGTCTCACAACACAAAATACGATAAACCTTTAACGGGTGATTATAAGAAAGACCTTGTAGGTAACCGTTCTATGAGAATCTTTAACGACCCGACGGGATTGGCGGCAGCAAGAAACGAAAGAAAGATACTGTTGCAGCCCTATCCGAGAGATGTAGGCGTCCTGATGTACGATATATCCGCTCCTGTTTACCTAAACGGTAAGCACTGGGGAGGTTTGAGAATAGGATTCAAATAGAGTGTCAAATCTTTTTATGAGCCGACCATAGTTTAAAAAGTTAGAAATATTGAATATTTACTTGCTCATCAATTTTTTTTATATATAATTGTCACTTAGAAGTGACTGAGTAATGAATAATGGTATGGAGGTTGCCTATGATTTCTCTAAATAGAAGGTCCTTCCTGAAGATTTCTTCGCTTGTAGGCGGCGGTTTGATGTTCTTTAAACCGACGGCAAAGGCGGGGCTCTATACGCCCAATGTGAAGAAACCCAAAGGAAGTATCAAGTATTACCCGAATATCTGTAGCTTTTGTTCGACAGCGTGCGATATCGTTGTTAGAACAAGAGTGAACGGAGATTTTAAGAAACCCCAAAAGATTGACGGCAACGAGAAATCCACTCTTAATAGAGGAAAGATTTGCGCGAGGGGACAATCCGGTATAAGAACGGTTTACAACCCCGACAGAATTACACATCCTTTAATAAGGGTAGAGGGCTCAAAAAGAGGCGAATGGAAGTTTAAAAAAGCAACCTGGCAGGAGGCTTACGAATACATAGCAAAAAAAGTTAAAGAGCATAATATTAAGCCTCACGAATTTTCTATTTTTGCAGGACAAAGAGCTTGCGCCTATGAAAGGTTGGGAGCGTTTGCATTTTTGGCATCCATAGGTTCTCCCAATATGATTGGTTCTCCGATGCAGCAGTGTGTTATGGCTGAGCATGCCGGAACGGATGTTACGGTTGGAACAATGACAACACACGACGAGTTCCTGGTTGATATGGATAATGCAAAACTGTTGATGACCATAGGTTCAAATGCTGCAATTGCAGGTATATCCGTATCCAGAGGAGTTAGGTTTGCTCACGGTAAAGAGTATAACAAAATGGAGATTATTGCCGTTGACCCGAGGCAGGGAGAGGTTGCTGCAAAAGCCGATATGTGGGTTCCGATTAAGCCCGGAACAGACTTACCTTTCCTTATGGGTATAATCAGAGGTGTAATAGCAAAAAAAGGCTATGAGGATGAATTTTTAAGAAGATATACAACAGCACCGTTTCTTTTGACTGAAAATGAAGACGGATTCCCGGAGGCTTTGGGGCAGAATACAAATCCGCAGGAACTTCCTTTCTCGCAAGGGTACTATGTTTACGACGAAATGACCCAAACAATTGTTCAAGTTCCGGGATTTACAAACGACAATCTTAAAGAGAACAAAAACTTAAAACCCGCTCTGTTTGCACCCAAGGGGCTTACCTATCAGGGTAAAGCCGTGAAGACGGCATTCGATTATCTTTGGGATGCGGTACAAAAAGCTACGCCTGAATGGACGGCAAAGATTTGCGATATCCCGAAAAAGACCGTAGAAGAGATAATCTACAAATTTTCAACAATAAGACCTGCAACCGTATATCCCGGATGGATGGATGCAAGGTATGAAACAACCGTACCGGCAAGGAAAGCAGCAGCAATACTGAATGTTATGCTGGGTGCAATGGACAAATCCGGCGGATGGATTTTTAACCCCGAAATGAGAGAGGGTATAGAAAAGTTTACCGAGGCTTATGAGTCCGGCAAACTAAACAACCCTATGGCTTTGATGATGGCAGTAGCCAACGGTCCCGGACTGCTTGGAATGATGGGAAAACTCGAAGGTATGATGTATTCGGGTAAATTCCCGTTGTTTAGAGGTTGGCCGCACTTTTCAAGGGCATATTTTGACTACAGAAAGCAAAAAGGTGAAAAGGGAATTCCTTTTTCTCTATTTACAAATGCCGGCTTCCAGGAAGCGGTCGAAGGAAAATTATCCTGGAACGGAAAACCCTATCAGATAAAGATGGCATATATATACTCCACAAATCCTCTGAAAGATTATTACGGGTATAAGACGTGGGTTGATGCCTTTACGAATCCGAATTTAAAACTTATTGTTGTAACGGATATTTTACCTTCGGATATGACAAAATTTGCCGATGTTATCTTGCCGGACAAGACCTATCTTGAAAAAGAGAGCGAGATAATGCCCGACGGACCGAACCCCGATATGATAATCAGAAAGAGATTTCCTTCTGTAAGCCAAATCGGTGAAGCGAAGGGCGGCGGCGAAATATTTACCATAATCTCAAAAGCCCTCAACGGTTCGTATCAAACGGCTGCCGGTATAGTCAGCACATTTACGGGATGGAATTTTAAAACGGTGGCTCAGCAGTTGAGACTTGCCTGGGAAGGCAAAAAGGAGTTGTATAAGGCATTTGGAGATATTGCGCTTGAAGAGGTAGGTAAAAAACTCGGAATGAGCGCTGAGCAACTTGAGAAGGTGCTTGAAAAGAAAGGTGTTTTGAAATTAAAAGACCATAAAGAATTGATGGAAGAAGCCGGAATGCCGTATAAATTGCCTGTTCCGACATTTTCAGGAAGAATTGAAATTTATTCAACTTTATTTGCCCATTTTAATTATGCGTACGGTTATGACGAACACTGGAATCCGGTTTTGGCATATATACCTATAGAATACAGAAAAGGGGCAAACGAAGACTTTATGCCTAAGGATAACGAGTTTTTCTTTGCGTTTGGTAAAACACCACAACAGACATATTTAACAACGGCGGACAATCCTTTATTGATGTCTATAACAGAGAGATATCCAAACGAGAACTTCGGTTTCTGGATAAATCCGTCAAGGGCAAAGAAGCTTGGATTGAAAGAAGGCGATAAGGTAGAGGTTGAAAACACCGTATCAGGACAGAAAGTAAAGTCGTTTGTACACCTCACCGAGTTGGTCAGACCGGATACGCTCTATGTTATGAGTGACTTCGGTATAGACAATAAGATGCTAACATATGCAGCCGGAAAAGGTGTTGATTTGGGAAGACTTATACCAAACAGACTCGGCCCTGTAACGGCGGGTGCAATGAGTTGCCAATTTACAGTCAAGTTAAGAAAAATATAGTTGGAGGATAAGATGGCTAGATATGGGATGGTAATGAATGTTAAAACCTGTTTGGGTTGCAAAGCCTGCATGGCAGCTTGTTCTCAATGGAACCAAACACCTTTTTGGGCAGAAGACGGCGGTAAGTGGAGAACAAGGGTTACCGAGCTTCAAGAAGGAAAGTTCCCGGAGGTTAAAAGAGAATTTTTCCCCACTATATGTATGCACTGTGTAAACCCGCCGTGCCACAGCGTTTGCCCGACAGGTGCCACGTATATCAACAAAGACGGCATTGTATTGATTGATTACGATTTGTGTCTCGGATGCGGGTATTGTATTGAGGCGTGTCCTTACGATGCAAGATATGAGTATGAAAAAGATGATTTGGAGAAGGATGAGTTTTACTTCGGAGAGGATGCAAGACATCACCAGGTTCACGTTGATAAATGTACGTTCTGCGTTGATAGGCTGGCTGAGGGCGAAGAGCCGTCATGCGCTGCCACCTGCGTGGGACATGCGAGAATATTCGGTGATTTGGATGACCCGAAATCGGAAGTTGCTCAGCTTGTTAATAGTGGAAAGGCTAAACCGCTCGGTGAGTATATGGGTGCTCAGCCGAAGGTTTATTATATAAAATAAAGGAGGAAAATATGGATTTAGTACAGCAACATACTTGGGGCTGGTTTATAGCCATTTATCTATATTTCGGCGGACTGGGTGGTGCTACTATTGCCCTTGGAATACTTGGAGAGCTAAGATTTAATAAGGGGAAATGGTTTGGAATAGGAACAGCACTGTTGGGATTGGCTATTTTGAGTTTCGGTCTTATTTGGCTGATATTGGATTTGATAAATCCTTTAAGATTTTTATTGGCTTTGTGGGTTAAAGGAATTGCACATTCCTGGATTGCTCGCGGTATGATAATTATAACAGGAGCCTATGTTTTTGGTGTATTATATGCTCTTGCAGCGTTTTTTGAGTGGACTACATTTAAAAAATGGATGGGGTATGCTGCTATGTTCTGCGGATTCGGCGTTACGACATATACCGGATTATTGTTAAATGCAAATGTTGGAATCCCATTTTGGCATACGCCTGCTTTGCCCGTATTATTCACAGTCAGTGCATTCTCAACAGGATGTGCTTTGTTGATGTGGGTTTTGGCTGGTAAAAACGACCATGAATCGGAGCACTTCTTTCACGCGGTAGAGGGTTTCGATATATTTTTAATCTCATTGGAGTTGTTAATTCTTTTTGCATATTTCGACTTTGCAAGATTGGGAAATGCTGCCGTTATGAAAAGCTCGCATATGTTGTTAACCAATCCTTTATTTACGATAGGTTTTGTAGTACTGGGACTTATAGCTCCGCTTATTCTTGAGGCTTATGCGTCTATGAAGGAAAATTCCAAAGGCTTGGCTGCTTTCGCCTCTGCTTTGGTTTTAATAGGCGGATTTTTATTGAGATATTTGATTGTTTGGGCGGGTGTTTTCCAATATCCGCACGGACTTGCAGGGTGAGCAAGATTAAATAAACAAAAAAAAGGGGGTTTTTGAAGCCCCCTTTTTTGTTTGTGTGAATAGATAATTTACGAGATTACAATATTTTTACAGGTTCTTTGGTTTTTTAAAGAAAGATTTAATCGCGACAACGGCAATAAATGAGAACAGCACAACGAATACGGATGCCGCCAAGCCTTTATTAAAATTACCCTCAGTCATTTTAAGGTAGATGTTTATCGGTATGTTGGCGGTTTTATAAGATATTCCGCCGCCAACCATCAGTGTTGCTCCGAACTCTCCCAAACTTCTTAACCACGTAAGTACAAGACCGGACAAAATACCGTTAAAAGCCAACTTGAACGTTGTATCGTAAAACGAGGAAAAGTTGGATGCACCAAGCGTCATAGCTATTCTTTCATATACGGGAGATATGAGCTCAAAAGCATTTTTTGAAGCTTTAACGCTGAACGGAAACGCAACAAAAAACTGTGCGATTATTGCGCCGGCGGTTGTAAATATAAAGGAATAAAAGGTTTTAACAAACGGTGCATTAAAAAAGGTTAAAAGTAAAGCACCTACAACAAGTGGCGGTATGATTAAGGGTATGTCGAAAAAAGAATCAAGTCCTTTTGATATAAATGTATCGCTCCTTGCCAAAAAAAATCCTGTTGGAATACCAAATACTGCAGAAAGTAGAGTTGCCGTTACGGATGTTTTTAGCCCGAATACCACAGACGATAAAAACTCCTTATCGCTAAACAACTCAAGAACGTATCTCGGATTGACCTTAAAAAACCCGTATAAAATAACGCTCAATATAAAAGCGCATAAGAGCAGCGCAAAAACAAGAGAAATTTTTGTAAGTTTCATTTTACCGGTATTTTATAGCCGTATTGTTTATACACGTTTAAATGTTTGAGTATGAAGTTAAGCAGCCTATTTTTAGCTTTTTGATTTTTACCGAATTTCATTTCGGCAAGGTAACCCGTTTTAATTTTGTTGTACTGTTTCGGTATGGACACATATTGTATATTGTTAATCTTTGCAACCGCAGCAAAAATCAATCCTGCATCCACACTGTTCATTTTTATGTAGTTTACTATTTGAGATATATTGATTGCTTCTATTGTTACGTTGTTTTTTAACTTTTGCCTCATATTTTCGGGGAGTTTATTCAAAATGTAAAGATATGTTTTCCCCAAAGCCATCGTTTTAGGGTTGCCTGCCGCAATTTTTATGCCTTTTTTGAGAATATCGTTAAAAGAACGTATCCTTTTTTCTGCTTCCTTTGAGACACCGAATACGGGGATTAGCTTTATGAATTTTACATAACTTTCAACAAGCCCCTTTTTTTGAGCCATCCTGAAAAACTTCGGGTCAAGGCAGCCGTATATATCCCCCTTCTTTGATAAAATCATCTGTTGTAAAATTTGTCCTGTTCCACCTGCAATTACAACTACCTTATCACTATGGGTTTTGTTAAACATCTCTGCTATTTTTTGGGACGGTTTTTTTACGGCGGCTCCTGTGAACCAAAAAAGCGTGTAGGCGTAAGAATTAAAGGAAAACACGAAAACAGACATCAATAACAACAACAAGTACCTCATACTGCAAACTCCTTACAAAAAATAATAGATTCTTTTTTCAATGATACCGTTATGTATGAGCCCACGCTCAAAGACATCTTGGATAGTATATGCTCCGGTATGTTTATTGAAACAGCGGTGTTATTCTTGGTTGAGGTTACCAAATTCACATATCTCCCCCTGAAGTTAATTCTCTCTATTTTTACATCTATCTTGTTTTCTTTGTCAGATATATCTGTATCTTTTCTCAAAATCATTATGTTTTCAGGTTTTATACAGCAAAACTTAGCTTCATCAGTTAATCCTTCAATATTAAGCTTTATTCCGTTTGCAAGCTCAACGAAGCCTCTTTTTGCTTTTTTTATTCTCCAGATATTAGCGAAATCCAGAAGTTTTGCCGTTTCAACAAAAGACGGAGTGTTAAATATTTTGCTTTTGTCGCCGAACTCCATAACCAACCCGTCCTTAACTATGACGATTTCATCTCCGAATACGAAAGCCTCCTCCAAATCGTGCGTAACAAATAAAACAGGTATTGAAAATGAGGATGCAACGTCTGCTACCAACTCTCTCAACTCTTCCCTTATGGGTCTGTCTAAGGCGCTGAAAGGCTCATCAAGGAGCATAATATCAGGTTTTACAACCAAAGCCCTTGCCAGAGCTGCTCTTTGTCTTTGCCCTCCCGATATTTCGCCCGGATATTTGTCAAGGCAGTGAAAAATACCGAATCTTTTTGCAATATCTTTAACGCCGAGTGTGTCTTTCAGCCCCTTTTTCTTTAAACCGTATCTTATATTTTCCTCCACGCTCATATTAGGAAAAAGCGTATATTCTTGAGGCAGATAGCCAACATTTCTTGCCTGTATGGATAAAGCCGTTTTGTTGTTTGATGAGAAAAACTCTCTGCGGTTTATTTTTATAAAACCTCTATCGGGGTTGTAGAAACCAGCAATCATCTTTAAAAGGGAAGATTTTCCGCTTCCAGATGCGCCGAAGATGACGCATTTAAGTGAGTGCAGTTTGAAAACCATTGATATGTCGAATGAACCGAGTTTCTTTTTTATGTTTATATCAATCATATTCACAGCTTCATTCCTTTTCCTGTGTTTATTCTTGAATTTATGTCATATAAATATAGACTTTTCTTACACTTCTCACTGTTGTTATCCGGATATGTAGAGATAGTTTTATTGGAAGTTACAGTAGGACTTTGAAAGATGAACGCGGAGAACATAAGATATAATAAAGTGCTGTAAAGAGCACGCAAGAATTGAGGAATAAAAAAAGTCACAAAACATCTCCTTTCCAAATACGGGAGGCGTAAGCGTTTCCCCTTACACCCTATCGGTCTATAACCCGATAGCTTTTCAAGCCTTAGGTTTATAGACTCGGAGCTTTACAAACTATATCAAAATAGATTAAAATTGCAAGAGGAAGTAAAATAAAAGTATCGGGAGGTTGTTATGAGGTCTGTAAAAATTTTATTTGTCGTTGTTTTTTCTTTTTTTATAGGTTTGGGCTATGCAAATGCACAAGGGGTTAAAAATCCCGTATATTCTTCTGTTTCGACATCTTTTGTACTGACAAAAACCATAAAATGCGATGAGGTGAAAGCAAAATTTGAGGTTTATGCGGAAGGCGATACATATTCTATGGCATTAAAAAGATTGGCTAAGATAAATAACGATTTCGTTAAGTTCTTAAGAAAGATTTTTAACCCCAAA
This sequence comes from Desulfurellales bacterium, assembly GCA_027035575.1. Classification (GTDB taxonomy): domain Bacteria; phylum Campylobacterota_A; class Desulfurellia; order Desulfurellales; family Hippeaceae; genus S144-51. Next base: position 47,473 of record JALVUQ010000045.1, read on the forward strand.
GAGGTTCAAACAAGCAACGCATACGGATATTCAAAAACGGCTGTGCTCTATGTATCTGTTCAAAGTAAGAAAACAGATAAGATTTCTTATGTTTTGAGCTATATAGCAAATAAAACTTTTCAATATAAAACCGGTATAAAGCCTATGTATATCAGGTTTGTCGTATCGAATAAACTAAAAAGAGAGGTTAAAAATTCACTATTTCTTGAAGCTTTGAAGGTGTCCAATGCCAAGTTAGCGGTAGTCAACAGTGTTTTGTCAAACGGCTATAAGATAGGCTCGCTCGATATAGGTGAAAATACGGAGTATCCTATATTGTATGAGAGAAATACCTTTAGAACGTTGTATAAAAGCGCTTCGGTTTCACCGGGAGGAGAGGAGAAAATTCAAACATCACCGGGTAGTGTAACAATAAAAGTTAAAGTAAGATTAAAATTGATTAAAAAAATCGATTAAAAAAAAGACCGAGCATTAAGCTCGGCCTTTTGTCTATCTATTATTTAAAGGAAGGGTCGGCTTTATGATAAAATCTCATCAATCGTTACATAATCCCCTACGCGGCCTGTCATCTGCTCAACGTCGGTGTTTACCGGCAGTGTTTTCTTTCCAGGTCTCCAGTTTGCCGGGCAAACCTCGCCTGTTTTATATGCGTGCTGCCAGGCTTGAATCTGCCTTATGAATTCATTAACATTTCTTCCCACCGAAGGAGCCTGAACTTCTTGAGCTTCTACAACGCCGTCGGGGTTGATTAAAAATCTTCCTCTTAAGGCTATGCCTTCTTCTTCAATCATAACGCCAAAAGCTCTTGAAACCTCGCCTGTCGGGTCTGCGCCTATTGTAAGCTTTAAATCTTTCAATAGAGGCTCAGTTTCGGCAAATCTTTTGTGAGAGAATTTTGTGTCTGTAGATACAGCCAAAACCTCAACACCCATCGACTTCAGCTCATCATATTTAGCATTCATAGCCGCAATTTCCGTAGGGCATACGAATGTAAAGTCAGCCGGATAGAAGCAAACTACATACCATTTTCCTTTATAATCCTCGTTTGAAACCTCTGTGTAGTGACCCGTTGCAGCATCATAGGCTGCCATTTTGAATTCCGGTGCCTGCTTTAGTACCAATACTCCTGCCTGTGTGT
>JALVUQ010000046.1 GCA_027035575.1 Desulfurellales bacterium
ATATCATAACCCAACTCATCAAGCAAATCCACGGTTTTTAAAACAGCATTCCTGCAAAGAGGATGTACATCGGATGATAGCGGGTTTTCCACACTAAATGCTATTTTGAGTTTTTTGGGCGGTATATCCATTGTTTTTAGGTAACTTCTTGTCGGCGGTTTAATCTCATACGGCGCGCCGGTGTCTGCTCCCATAGTAACATCTAGCATAGCAGCAGAATCCCTAACGGAAACGGTTAAAGCGTGCTCTACCACAAGCCCCATCCATATTTCACCGTTTAGCGGTCCGTTGGGTGTTCTTCCCCTTGAGGGTTTAAGCCCGAAAACACCGCAGCAGGACGCGGGTATCCTTATGGAGCCGCCTCCGTCGTTTCCCGTTGCAACAGGAACCATTCTTGAAGCAACGGCTGCCGCGGAACCGCCGCTTGAGCCGCCGGGTGTTCTTTTCAAATCCCACGGGTTTTTTGTCGGACCGAAATATTCAGGCTCTGTTGTTCCCATCAACCCGAATTCCGGCACGTTTGTCTTTCCGATAATCAATGCCCCGCTGTTTTTTATCCTCTTCACAAACTCAGAATCGATGTCAGGCACAAAATCCCTAAGCAATTTTGACCCCATTGTGTATCTAACCCCTTTGTAAAGCTGGGAAATATCCTTTAAAAGCATAGGCACTCCGGCAAACACTCCCGTTTTAACACCTCTGTCAACAACTTCTTTAGCTTCGTCGTACATCTTTGTTATAACAGCGTTAAGCCGAGGGTTTAGTTTCTCTATTTTTGCAATTGCCGCTTCTAAAACCTCATTCGGTGTAACCTCTTTCTTTTTTATCAATTCGGATAGACCGATTCCGTCATATTTTTCATACTCTTTAAATGCGGAGCTCATATTCATACCTCCTAAGTTATATATTTGGACAATGCTACTAAATCTTTGAGCGTTATTCAAATGATATAAGTCTAAAAATATACGCAGAGCGCAAATTCATCTGTTTTATATATTAAACATACAAAAAACTTGACAAATTTTTAAAAATCATAATTATTGGATAGCTTATTTTTAAAAGCGGAGGATGGTATGGATAACCCTACGTTGGAAGAATTGAAAGAAAGGCTCTTATATCTTAAAAAGGAGATAATTTCAAGAATAAAGGAAAACAGCGAAAAAATTAACAGCATCCAAATTAAGGGTGACGAGGGCGACTTCTCTAATGCCGTTTACTCCAGAGAAATTATATACGACCTAATAGAAAAAGACAGAAAACACCTAAAAGAGATAGAAGAATCTCTTTATGATATAGAACAGGGAACATACGGACAGTGCAAAAGATGCGGACAAGAGATTGAGATAGAGAGAATGAAAGCCAAACCCACAGCAAAATATTGTATAAAATGCAGAAACATTGTTGAGAATTCAGGATAGCTTAGACAGCATATTAAACCTCCTTTTTCCAAAACACTGCCTATTTTGTAACGCCCCAAGTGATTGGTATATTTGTAAAAATTGTTTAAAAACCATAAAGCCGTATGAAGGCAACAGATGTAGAATTTGCTCAACTCCGATTGTTGAAACCCGAAAACCTGTCATATGCCCAACTTGTCTAACCAAAAAACGCTATTTTAAAACCGGTTTTTCTTTGTTTAATTACGAAGAAGAGCAGATAAAGAAACTTATCGAGTTTATTAAATTCTATGATTACACGCAGTTGGTTAAAATCTTGTTTGAGTTTTCGAAAGAAATTAAAAGTTTGAGCATATTTTCAAATGCCGATTTTCTAATTCCTGTTCCAATGTATAAAAAAGATATTAGAAAAAGGGGATACAATCAATCTGCAATAATAGCCAAAACCCTCTCAAAAATAACAAAAATTCCCGTTCACTACGACTGTTTAAACAAGACAAAGCAAACAAAAAAGCAGGTCGGTTTAAACTATGAGAAAAGAACGAAAAACCTCTCGAAAGCGTTTGAAGTTAATAAAAAGTGCTTAAATAAGAAATACTCGGTAGTTTTGGTTGACGATGTTTTCACAACGGGCTCAACTCTAAACGAGTGCGCTAAAACTTTGTTAAAAAATGGCATAGAAAGCAATTTTTTTACGCTTGCCACCACACCCTTCAAAGCCTAACCTTTGGCTATTTCAACCCTGTTTCTGCCTTTCCTTTTTGCTGAATAGAGCATCAAATCCGCAATGGAGATAGACTCCTCAAGCGAACGTCTTTTGTATGTATATGGGTCAAGCCCCATAGAAACAGTAACTGATACACCAATATCACCGGCTCTTATGGGGCTTTCGGATACCTGTTTTTGTATCCTTTTTGCTACATTGATAATATTATCTATATCCTTTTTACCGGATTCCAATTCAAAGATTATAAGAAACTCCTCTCCTCCGTATCTTATGACAATATCCTCAGCTCTTGTGTAAACGATAAGCCTTTTGGCAATATTTCTCAACACAACATCTCCCACATCGTGTCCGAAGGTATCGTTAACATCTTTAAAATGGTCTATGTCAACCATGGCTACGGCAATCTTTCTCAATGGAATAGTGTCCATCTTTTCCTGAAGATACAGCCTGTTGTAGAGCCTTGTCAGAGCATCTATTCTGCTGACCTTCCTTTCTCTAATCAACAGATAAATCTGAAATGCCGTGGTAAATATGACTATAAACATAAACATTATGAGATATTTTAAATACATTCTCAAAGGGATAAGAGACCTTTCAATCTTTTTATCCGTAATGGTTGAAATATCCAATGCCAAAACAGCCTGCATTTTTTTATTTATGATTATAGGATATAGATAAGTTATCCAGAGAGAAGCTATATTCTTTTGAACTGTAAAAATATCCTTTTTTGTCTTGAAGCATGTATCCCATATATTGCTTACGGGAATAAATATTTGATTAAAGGCTCCCCTTTCTTTGGCAATTTTCGAGCCGTCGAGAAGATACCTGTACCTTCCCTTTTTATCCCTGTATATGACATAAACATATTTCATCTCGTCGTTTACGTAAAGAGACAGAATCTTATTAAGTTTCTCTCTCAGTTTTTTATTATGTTTGAGCTGTTCATATATACTGCCCTGTTTTATATTCATTGTTATGTTACCGACTATGGCTTCCGTAACTCTTTTCAAATTTTTTAACTCCATATTTGTTACATTTATAAATGTGTAGTGTAGAGTAGAGTCAAACTTGGTGTATATCCATACAGTCGAAACAAATAAAATAAACAGGAGAAATATAAGAGCCCTCTGCACCTGAAGCGTACGCTTAAACATAGCTATTCCACAAATTGATAGAACTGTTTCGGCAGACGAATACGCTTTGCTTTTATCGTCTTTTCGTTAAAAATCAAAACGGGTCTTCCCTTTTGCCAAAACAAAGCACCGACGGCAAAGGGCGTATGCAGGTAGGCATTGTAATTTGTGACAAAAATAAGCTTGTTTATACAACTCTTTTTTATCTGTTTGATATTGTCGGTGATTATAATGTCAGCCTTTTGACAACTGTTAACAAAAACAATATGGTCTTCTTTACCTTTTTGTCTGTTTAAAAATTCTTTGTCCATCAAATCAACACACACAACCTTCTTTTTCACCAAGCTGTGGGCTATCGTTGCAACAAGTTTTGTTTTAATATCAGTCAGGGTTAAAGAAAAAGCAAATAGTGAAAAAAATATAAAAAAAGATACAACACCAAAGACAATTCTTTTCAAAACTTATACTCCACTCCGAACCAAACGGTTCTGTCAAAATCGGGAACCCTTTTTAAAATCGTTTTCTTCCCGTTTAACGGATTGATACGCAAATAGTCGGTTCCTATGGCTCTATTAAGAAGATTGTTACCCTTCAGATATAAAGTTAAATTTCTCGTCGCCTCGTATGTAACGGTAGAATTCAGGTTAAATGCCGGTTTTTGGTCATCATACCCGTCTCTGTAAGAGAGGCTGTTAAATAGATCGAATTTACCGATTTTATTAAACAAAGCCACATAACCGCCGTAGTATTTATACAGTCTGTCAGCTCTTAAAGAGTATGTCCAGCCGTTGAGAATCATACTGTTCAAAGGATTAAAGTTATATTTGTATGTAAAAGAGAGATGGTTTAGTTTTTCTCTTGTTGAAGAGTTTCTATATTCTTTTCCGTTGAAATATATGGCATCCGTATAGTAGGTTTTAGAAGCAAGCAGAGAGTAAACCGATGAGTTGTGCCTGTATTTAAGCTCACTCGATAGGCTAACGGCTTTTTGGGGGTCTATTGCACTGCCGCTCAACAAGTTTTGATAGTACATAACATAGCAAGATGGAGCAAGGGAACCGAAAAACAGAAAGGTTTTAAAAGTAAAAGGCTTGTTGTTAAAAATATAACCGAATCTACCGCTGTACAAAGACATATTTTTAACATCACCGTTTTCGTAATACTTATCGGTTTTCAAAGATGTCACAACAACATTTTTCGGATTCAGAAAGTAGTGGTTTTCAAAATATGCGGATAGTGAATACTCCGTATTGTAGTCGCTTTGCGGAACATTTATATCCCCCAACTCCTGCTTTTTAAACAGGAATTTTTTATATCTGACCCTTGTTCCTAAAAGCAGTGAATCACTTTTCATCTTAAAGGTTTTTAAAAGTTTAAAATCACTTATCTGTTCTTCAAGGTCAATCTGCATATGGTTGTAGGTATAATTGTATGTGTAGTGGTACGGCGGAAAAGGAATGTTTATATTAACCGGTATATATCCCAAAGGGGAATCCGAGTCCTGAATATTATCGTTATATGTGTATGAATAGTCCAAAGAGACTTTTAGGCTTTTATCGTCGGATGTGTAGTATATGCCGCCGTATAGATAGTAAAAATCGGTATTGTTCTTATTTACGCTCATATCCCAGCTTTTACCGATAAAATTATCCATACTGCCGGCTGTGGTTTGAAGTTCCAGTCGGTAGTTCTTTGTATCGTACTCACCGTATAAATCGTATATATCCTTATCCCTCGATAATTCGTAAGTCTTATTGTAACGTTCAACTCTATGGTCGTACTTATTTCTGTTTAAGCGCCTGTGATTTAAATACAACAAATAGGAGTTGTCACCGCTGCTCTTTGCCTGATAAAAATAGGTATCAAAAGTGTTGTAGCTTCCGTAGTAAGCACCCGCAACCGTGGCATTTTCTCTATAGCCTTTTTTCGTGTACATCTTAATTACAATCACCGATGTACTAAATCCTATCTCATAGGAAGGAAGTCCGAGATACACCTCAATATGGTCTATGTAACTCAAATCCATCTGACTTATAAGCTGGAACCCGTTTCCGCTGAACGGTTCAACAAGCTCCCTGTCGTTTAAATAGACAATTATAGGATTAAAGGTATTCACCTGATACGGGGCATACGCAACATCACCCAAGCCTGATGCGTTCTCTTCATATCTTGTAAACGGAATATAGTTAATCAGCTCTTTTAGAGACTTAATCTTCATTCTATCCAAATCAGCCCGTGTGAAAACTATAAGATATCCTGCACTCTCTTTTTTTGTTTTGGATGACAGGTCGGCTTTTTGGGCATATTCAAAAAGAAGGCTGTTTATATCGTATGCATTTGACGAGACGGTATATAATATAAAAATAACTGTTAAAAAAAGTATTTTTAATATTTTCGGCTTTGACTTAAAACATCCGGTTTTCATCATATTACCAAACACTTTCCAAAAAATTAAGCTAAAAAAAAGAACTATTTCAAAATTCATCAAAAAAATAAACTAATAGTCTATGAAACTTTTGCGAAAATACTGAAGAAGCACTATCTTATCTAATGATACCTATGAGCATTATTATAAAAACCTCTTAATTAGCAACCCCCGCAAATAAAAGTACCAACTAAACCCACTCTTAATATCCTTAACAATCGTAACTATATAGAGAATTTTGTCAAGACAAATTTTTTAAAAAGGGTTGTGATATTTCATAAAAAGTTGTTATTCCACAAAAAATTATAACATATAGCTATATTTACTTTATATATTGTTTTTGATGATACGGCTTCAGATAACGGTTGTTCTGTTTCTTCCGCTGTTTTTTGATTGATAGAGAGCTTCGTCTATCCTTTTCATAATCCGATTTAGTGTATCCGAGCTTCTCAAACCGGTAACACCGAGGCTTACTGTTACGTTTCCCACATCTTCAAAATTGTACCGTTCAACCTTTTTTCTTATCTTTTCTGCCACACCGTACGCATTTTTTTCATCAGACTCTATAAGCAAAATTAAAAACTCCTCGCCGCCTATTCTAAATACGAAATCAACATTTCTTATATTTTTCAAAACTATATCGCTTATCGTTTTTAAAACCATATCTCCGGCTTGATGCCCGAAGTTATCGTTGACCTTTTTAAAGTGGTCTATGTCGTACATAATAAAAGACAGAGGATAGCCGTATCTTTTTGCTCTTTCTATTTCTCTCGGCAAAATTTGATTGAAATACCTTCTGTTATAAAGCCCTGTTAGCTCATCTTTTATACTAATCTGCCTCAACTCCATTTCCGTGATTCTGCTTTTTGTCACATCAAACAACACACCCACAACACCCGCAACTTCCGAGTTCAAATCATAAAAAACGGAGTTGTGCAGCTCAATAAACCTTAATTTTCCATCATTGTCCACAAGATTAAACTCTTTCGGATTGGTTTTATCTATTCCTTTAAGATATTCCATAGCCTTATCCTTTACAAGCATTATGTCCGGGTCTTCGTTCTTTGAGCAAAGCTCCTTTGTCTCGCATAAGAAAAACTCGACAAAAGCCCTGTTTACTCCTATAAACTCACCGTTTTTATCCAAAATAAACAGCGGGTTTGGGACCGATTCTACAAGGTGTTTTGAGAATTTTTCCCTGTTTTCCAACTCCTCTCTGTAAGCCCTCAACAGCTTCATAATTCTATCAATAAAAAACAGAAGAAGAATGAATAAAAAAGCCTCAAACACAACAAGCCAAACGGTCAGTTTCTTAACGTTTTCAACTGTGAATGTTTTCAACTGTTCGTCCTTTTTGTGCAAATCGGCATAAAACACAGAAGGATAGTAACCCGAACATACAAGCCAGTGCCATTGGGGGTAATATTTTACAAAGGTCGTTTTTTCCAAAATCTTATTTGAAAGCGGAACCCTGAATTTATAATGAACAAACCCCTCCTTCTTTGTAAATGCAACCTTCAACATATCCCTTAAAAACTTTCTTCCCGAAATATCCTTTATATCCAAAGGAACAAACGTTCCTATAAGTTTTTTCGGCAGATTGGGGTTTACAATCCTTTGAACCTTTAAGCCTTTGTTGTTTATAATAATTTTAAGAACAAAAACGTAGTTTTTCTTGTGGCTTCCGTATCTGAAGCGTTCTATCTCGCTTTCTATGCTCCTCTGTAATTTTCTTTCAATATCTTTATACATAACAGATGAAATTATATACCAATCCAACGGTTTGAAGTATTTGGCATAAACGATTCTTTTAAGCAAAAAACCCGAATCGCACATACCCGGCTTGTTTTTATGTTTTTTATTCATATAACAGAAAATAAAAGATTCGGCATTTTTGCTGTTTTCCACATCCTGCTTTATAATGTTAAAAATCCTGTTGCCAAAAGCATCCCTAAATTTAGATACATCAAAACCCTTATTGAAATACGGACTTAAAACGATTCTGCCTTTACCGTCTATTACCACATAATTTTTATCAGCCTGCTGCAAGGCTTCAAGAATAACGCTTTTTAGCTGTTTTTTTGTCAATTTATTGTCGAATCTGTCATAAAAAAAGTTTGCTATCTTATACCCTGTTTCGCATTTTTGTTTGAGCTTTTCCTTATAGCTTGCAAGAAGGTTGCTTTCTTTATACTTTATGCTGTCTATAAAATAATCAACAACCCTTTTTGCCTCTTCGTTGCTGTTTTTTATATAAACATCCTTATATTCTGAAAATACCTTGCTGTGCAGGTTCTGCAGGCTGTTATAAAACATTAACGACACAAAAATAGTAATCAATACGCCGAAAAGCAGATAAACGGCTATAAACAACGTTTTTATCTTTTTCTCTTGTTTTGTCATCTTATCACTATTAAAAAACCGAGACGGTCAAATAAAACATATCAATTTATACCAAAGGTTAACCTGTTGCGCAAGCGCTTAGTAATAAAGCCGAGTTAATCTTCTGCAATCTTCCAACCGTTTTTTAATTTTGTATATGTAAACTGCTGATACAGCTTATTCTTACATACCTGCCAAAAGGAGGCGGTTTCGGGCACAATCCTGTATCCGCAAAATATATCCGACTGCTCAATTCCTTTATTATAGAGCGTTTTTAAAAGACTGCCCAGCTGCTTTTCAAGCAAAGCCCTCGTACTTATAAAACCGTCCTCCTCTATCCAACAGCCCATCTGCTTGCCCCTTTTTGAAAAATGCAGAAATGCCTCTTTTATCGAGAGTTTGACTGCTGTAGCGGTTATTTTAACCTGTCTTTCAATCTCAAGCCAGGAAAACAGAAGCGCAACTTTGTTGTTTTTGTTTATCTGATAAACCTTGTCGGTTGCACACTCGCTAAAGAATACAAAACCTCTTTCATCGTAGGCTTTAATCATAACGGTTCTTGAATGAGGCTGACAATTCCCGTTAACGCTTGATAAAAAAGCGGCATTCGGTTTGATTACGTTTAAAGACTCAGCCTCTATAAACCATTTATGAAACTGGATAAACGGACTTTTTTCAAGGTCTTGGAGTTTTAAACAAATTCTATCTTTATAATTACCGCTGCAGCCTGTAAAATTCAATAGTTTATAAAAAACCCTCCGTTGTAAATCAGGTAAACACCCGCAAACATCAACAAAACACCCGATATCTTTTGTATAACATCAAGCCTTTTCATAACGGATGAAAACTTGAGAAAATAGTTGATAAAAAAAGCAGAGAGCAAAAACGGAATACCTATGCCCAACGAATACAAAACAAGCAAAATGGCGCCTTTTTGAACGCTTGCCGTATCCGCCGCAATAATCAATATGGATGACAGCATAGGTCCTACGCAAGGGCTCCATCCGAAACCAAAGACCAAGCCGAAGATGAAAGAAGATACGACACCGTGAGAATCAACACAAAGCGTAGCCCTTTTCGTTCTCGACAACAGGTCTATTTTTAAAATACCCGTCAGATACAAGCCGAAAAATATGACTACAAAACCCGAAATTCTTGCAAACAAAACCTTATTTGTCAGCAAAAACGTTCCCACGGCAGACGAGGCTACACCCATAGACACAAAAATAAAAGAAAATCCAAACACAAAAGACAGTGCCCTGATGAATGCGAAATGATACTGAATGTCTCCGTTTTTCAACTCTTCAAGGTTATACCCCGTAATAAAAGAGACATAAACAGGTATCAAAGGCAAAATACAGGGTGAAACAAAACTCAAAATGCCCGCAACAAATGCTCCGAAAAAAATACCCACTCTAACCTCCGAATATAGAAGCAAAAAATTTTGCTATTGGATTTTCATATACCTTTATGTTTTCCTTAAACAGACTGTTTACAAGTTTTTTCATAGAGACAGTAAAGCCGGAGTTCGGGTTGGTTTGAGCCAGGATTTTCTGTTGTTTGACGCTTATCGGTAAATTCTTGTCATTTACGGCAAATCCCACACTCTTAAACTCCTTCTTTAAAAACTTTTTGCAGATTTTATTCAGATTGTTGTAAATATTTTCAGCCTCGGCAGCGTTTTTTGCCATATTAACAAAAATCTTTATGTTATCCTTTTTGTAGTTTGCAGCCATAATCTTTATCATAGCATATGCATCCGCAATGGAGGTAGGCTCAGGTGTTACAACCACAATTATCTCATCCGTACTTTTTAGAAAATAGGTGACCTTTTTCGATATTCCCGCCCCCGTATCAACAAGCAGTATGTCGGTGTCTTTTACAATCTCGCGTAACTCATCCTGAATCTTGGCAAATACAGGCTCGTTTATGTTTGCTATCTCCTCTATTCCGCTTCCTGCCGGTATAATTTTAAAGTTATCATTAAAGCTAACCATAATTTCACTCATCTTCTTGCCGTTTTTTACAATATCCAAAAGGGAGTATTTCGATTTAAGCCCAAGCAGTATATCTACATTTGCCAACCCCAAATCGGCATCAAAAACAACCACCTTTTTGCCTATGCTTGACAACAGATACGCAATATTCACCACAATGTTTGTTTTTCCGACACCGCCTTTTCCGCTTGTAACGGCTATAGCTCTGTATCTCTTTTTCTTATTTTTCTCAACCATCTTTCTTAATTTATCCGCCTGGTCAGCCATTTATGCCACTCCCCTTTTTCACTATTAAAGATGAAATCTTCAAAGGCTCTGCTTTCATTATATCATCAGGAACATCCTGACCGAAAGAAACATAGGAAACCGGTTTTTTGAGCTTGACCGATATATTCAACATAGTGCCCGGCGTATTCGTTTCGTCCACCTTTGTGAAAATAAAATCGTCTATACCCAATTCGGAAAACCTGTCGTAGATTTCAAAACTGTCCTCTTCCTTCGTGTTAACGGCAAGAACAAGCGAAACGTGCAAATCCGACATATCCTTAAACATACCGAATATCTCATTCAACCTTTGTATGTCCTTCTGGCTTCTGCCAACCGTATCAATAAACACGCTGTCCATATCCCTAAAATCCTTAAAGGCAGCAACGAAATCCTCTTTCGTAATGCTGACAACAGCAGGTATATCCATAATTTTTGCATAGCTCAACAACTGGTCAACGGCTCCTATTCTATAGGTATCCGTGGTTATTATACCGACCTTTTTATTTAGTTTTAATTTATAGATTGCCGAGAGTTTGGCTAGTGTCGTCGTCTTACCCACACCCGTCGGTCCAACCAGCACAACCCCCTTTTTTTGAGGTGTGCTCGACTTAAAAAACTGCGATATGACAACCGAGAGATACTCCTTAACGTAATGCTCCTCTGCAAGCCTCTCCTTATCGATATTGTTGTACAGAGCAACAGCCAGTTTAAAAGCGTACTTTTTATTGATACCCAAATCACACATATAGCTGAAATATTTGTGCATACCCAAAGGCAGCTTTGACAAATCGGGACCGTTATCTTTTTTAACATAGTTTATGGCGTTTTTTAAATCGGTTATGTCATACTTTATGCCCTCAACAATCCTTTTTATATTATCTTCACCGGCATTTAAAATCAGAGATTCCAAACGTTTAATTCTGTCTTCAAAATCCTTGTCGTAAAGCCCCGGTTTTTTTTGATTATTATCGGGTTTGTAGGTATTTTTGGTATATCCCTCGACAATGCTTTTAAATTCCTTTTTTGTGTTTGCAGGTTTATCGTCCAATGCCGCCGTGACCTCAAGAATCTCCTTCTTAAAAAACGAGAAGAACGAACCGCGTTTGACCTTTCTTGAGGAGATAATAACGGCGTCTTCTCCCAAATCCTTCTTTATCTTTGCTATGGCTTCTCTCATATCCCTGGCTTTATAAGTTTTAACAATCATAGCTCTATACTGCCCACACTCCTTATTTCAACACCCTCCGCAATCTCGGCATAGGATAAAACAGGCACCTTCGGGAAAAACCTCTCCAAAAACGACTTAAAATACCTTCTTATTTTCGGAGATGTCAAGATTATAGGTTCAAAACCGCTTTCTACAACCTTTTCTATAACATCTTGCGTCTTATTTAGCAACTGTTCCGATATCTTAGGCGGTAAATCGAGATAGCCGACACCGTTTTGCTCCTTAATGTTGGCATTGAAAACACCCTCTACATCACCGCCCACCGTTATAACGTTTATCACACCTTTATCATTTTTATATCTGCTGCTTATATGATGCGCCAAAGCCGCGCGAACCTGCTCCGTCAATAAATCTATATCCTTCACGTAGGGCGCATAGTCAGACAGAGTTTCTGCAATTGTAACCATATCGCGTATGGGAACCCCTTCGCTCAACAGATTTTTTAAAATTCTGTGCACGGCGCCGAGAGAGAGTTGTTGAGACAGCTCTTCCACAACTTTCGGATAGTCCTCTTTAATCGAATCAAGCAGCTTGCTTGCGTCCTGACGTGTAAATATATCCGCTATGTGGGATTTGATAAGTTCGGTTATGTGTGTTATTAAAACCGTTGTCGGGTCAACAACCGTATATCCTTTAACTATGGCATCGCTTTTGTGTTCGCTGTCTATCCAGATTGCAGGCAGACCAAATGCCGGCTCTTTGGTTTCCATACCGTTTATATCCTTGCCGCCCCCCGGTTTCATAGCCAAAAGCCTGTCGGGATAAACCGTATATCTTGCCACCTCAACACCTTTAATTAAAAACACATACTCGTTTCTGTCAAGATTTAAATCATCCCTAATTCTTATTGAGGGTACGATAACACCCAAATCCATGGCAATCTGTTTACGCATAAGTTTTATGCGTTTGAGCAAATCGCCGCCACCGCTTCTTTCGTCCACAAGCCCGATAAGTCCGTATCCTATTTTAAGTTCAAGCATATCTATTTTTATCGACTCTTCTATGTCTTCTATTGTTATCTCCTCACCTTTTTCGGCTTCAGCCTGCTCTTCCTCAAGTT
>JALVUQ010000047.1 GCA_027035575.1 Desulfurellales bacterium
ACAACTACTTTAACGGAGACATAGACGAACTTGAGATATTCTCAAGGGCTTTGAATCCTGGTGAGGTTAAAAGCATCTACGACAACGAAACAGACGGCAGGAACTGGAACGGGGGAGAGAGGAAGTGCCCTTCCTGTTTTGCCATAAACCATTATGAAATTATTCACAGTTCAGATGCGTTGACCTGCCAGCCTGCAAATATAACTGTCAAAGCCTGCTCGGATGATAACTGCTCTACTTTATATACCGATAACGCTGCCGTTACAATGACGCCTACAGGATGGGTCGGAGGCGATACACATACAATATCAGGCGGTGAGGCTGTTTTGCAGTTGTCTCACACAGCAGCCGAAACGGTTGAGCTTGGAATGAGTTCTTCCAATCCGTCGGCAGATTACTGCTGCAGAAACAGCGCTGTTGACAATAAATGCGTTAAAGACGGTAATCACTGCGACATCACGTTTCATAAATCCGGTTTTATTTTTGATGTGCCGAATCAAACTTCCTGCAAAGCCTCAAACGATGTATCAATAGAGGCGGTTAGAGCAGACGATACTACACAAAAATGCGTTCCGGCTTTTGCAGATGTAGATAAGAAGGTGGATTTCTGGTTTAATTATCAAACTCCGTCAACCGGTACAAAGCTGCTGCAGATAAAAGGAAACGCACAAAATGATTTTAATGATATAGGTTTGGATGAATCTTCAAAAACACCTGTAACTCTGCATTTTGATAGTAACGGTTCGGCTACATTCAAAACTAAATATGCAGATGCGGGAAGACTCAACCTCTATGCCCAATACAGCGACACTACAAGCGGTCTTGTTATGGAAGGTGAGGATGTTTACGGCGGAAGCGGTAACGGGTTTGTTGTCAAGCCCTGGGCTTTTTATATTGACATACCGGGCAATCCCGCTGCAAAAGATGCCAACGGCGGTGTGTTTAAAAAAGCAGGCGAAGGATTTGACTTAACCATAAAAGCGGTTTGCTGGCAGGCAGACGACAATATCAGCAAAAACTCCGATTTGTCAGATAATTCTTTAACGCCGAATTTTAAGGACAGTGTAGCTATAGACAGAACGCTTGTTGCCCCGGAAGGCGGTGATAGCGGTGAAATTGCCGTAACATCAGCCTCAATTTCTAATAACGGCGAGGTCGATATTGACAACGAAAGTTATAACGAGGTCGGTATTATCTCTTTGAGTGCGGCAGACAGCGATTATCTTGGCGCGGGCAGCATAGAAGGCAGCGTTCCCTACGTCGGGAGATTTATACCAGACCACTTTAAGATAACAAAGAAAACCGACGGGATACTGCAGGAACAGTGCGCTACATTTAACTATACCGGCGAGACAACAACATACCAAACCAAACCATCGTTTGTTATAACCGCACAAAATAAAGACAACCAAACAACGCTTAACTATACGAATGACTTCTTCAAATTAAGCGCAAACGACGTGAAGATAACCAAGCCGACGACAGATTACAGCCAAAAGGGTGCGGATAAAACCACAAATGTTTCAGTTGACATTGAACATGATGTTCCGACTCTAAATAATAGCTCAAAAGGTGTTGGGGTTTATACATTCGGAAACGACAACATAACCTACACGAAAGACAACAACAGCGAGATAGCGCCTTTTGCCCCGAAACTTTTATTTGTAATTGATAACATAACAGACAGCGACGGAGTATCAGCCGTTGATTTGCCGGATAATGTGACAGTCAGCGGGCTCGATATGAAATACGGGAGGCTGAAGATATTCGATAATTACGGTCCTGAAACCGAAAACTTGAAAATGAGCGTTGAAACCCAATTTTGGGATGGGCAGTACTGGAAAACAAACGAGGATGACAGTTGTACGGCATTAACAAAAGATGACTTTGTGCTAAAGAACTTCACGGGTAATTTATCATCGGGCGAAACCTATATCATTGACAACAGCGCAAACGGTATTTCAAACGGAAAAGGCAGTTTTATGCTGAAAGCACCCGGTCAAAACAACTACGGAACCGTCGATGTTTGTTTGTCTGATAATGCGAGTTTTTATGGCTATCTAAACGACACATTTACCTGCGGTGTGGCAACGTTTGGCATATACAGAGGGCGCGACAGGATTATAGAATGGAAAGAAATCCCGGCTCAATAAAAAGGAATCGGATTTGCTACTGCAATGACTGAGGAGTGTTTATGAGGTTAAAGAAAGTCAGACTCGGGGATTTGCTTATAGAAAACGGTCTTATCACCGAGGCTCAGCTTAAAGTTGCTCTAAACGAAAGCAAAAAAAGCGGCAAAAAGCTCGGTGAGACCTTGATAGATTTGGACTATATCGACGAAAATACGATTATAGACGTTTTATCCGAACAGTTGGGCATTGATAAGGTTACAATCGAGGATATACATTTTGAAAAGCCTTTAAAAGAGATACTGCCGGAGAAGCTGGCGAGAAAATTCAAGGTTGTTCCGGTTGATTTTAAAGACAACGAGATAATGGTGGCAACAAACGACCCGACAAATATATTTATGCTCGATGAGATAGGCAGAATAACCAAAAAAGAGATAATTCCTGCGATAATCGCAAAAGACGACCTGTTCAACGCACTTGAGAAAATTTACGGAACCGAAGACAGGCTTTATAAGATAGTCAGCGATGTGGAAAATAAGATTGTCGAGCTTGGCAGCGACGAAGAGATAGCCAAAAGCGTTGCGGAGGATTCCTCCGTAGTTATGCTTGTTGACGGTATTATTTCAAAAGCCATATCCGAACGCGCAAGCGACATACACATCGAGCCGGATGAGGATGTTTTGAGGGTAAGATACAGGGTTGACGGCATTTTACACGAGGTTTTGAGTTTGAGTAAGATTTTGCACCCGGCTGTTATCTCAAGAATAAAGATAATGTCGGACATAGACATAGCGGAAAAAAGAGTTCCGCAGGACGGGCGTTTTAAGATAAGGAAGGATTTTAAGGATATAGACTTCAGGGTTTCAACGCTGCCTACAAATTATGG
>JALVUQ010000048.1 GCA_027035575.1 Desulfurellales bacterium
TGGTCGCCTATGTAGTCACCACCTTTTACGGTGTCGTACATATGCCAAATCCAGTAGTCCTCATCCATATTCGCCAAAGCAGCGTTGATGCCGCCTTGAGCCGAAACCGTATGAGACCTTGTCGGATAAACCTCGGATATAACAGCCGTCTTTAACCCTGCCATACCCGTCTGGACGGCTGCAGCCATACCGGCTCCACCAGCTCCGACTATAACAACATCAAATTCTTCTATTCTAACACTTATATCTGCCATTACTAAAAGCCTCCTTTTAATTAACCCTTAAACGGTAGGATTGTTATGGCTGCCAAAACCAGATACAAAACACCTACGATCCAGAAGAAGCCTTTCCAGAAAACTCTCCATCCTGAATGAACGTAGTCCTCAATTACCATAAAAATACCGTTTATACCATGATAAAGGGCAAAAACAACAAAGGTCAAATCAAATAATTTCCAGCCTGTTGAAGCCAATCTTGCGGAAACAGTTTGATAATCGATTTGAACGCCTGTGAAGTGTTCAATAAAGAAGTGCCCCAAAAGCAGAACCAATAAAGCAGCACCGGAAACTCTCTGAAACAGCCAGTTCCATTCACCGCTCTTGCCGCTTCCTTGATATCTATCTATGAAACCTCTCATGTACATCATTTTAGATAATACCTCCTCCTATTTAAAGGTACATAAACATAGGAATTGCACCTGCCACAAAGACAATTGCAAAAATTACCCAGAAAATCCAAACGTTTCCTTTATAGTTGCTTCTTTCCGCTGCACCTGCAAAATTAACCAAAATTACCCTTAAACCGTTAACGGCATGATAGGATGCAACAAGCCACAACCCTATTTCCGCAAGTTTAAATATAGGATTCTCGACTGCCTTCATTGTTGCATCGAACGTGTTCGGGTTTTGAAGAGTTGCAATAACCCACTGGTGCAAAAACAGATAAAGAATGAGCAGTAAGCCGGTTATTCTGTGAAACAGCCATGCAACAAAACCCTCATGCCACTTGTACTGAATATGATGCGGATGTCCTCTATACCAATCCATAGTGCTCTCGGTTATACCAAATTTCTTAAAGGTATAACCTCAACCTCCTTTCTAAAATTTTTCTAACTTTACTACTAAATTAAGTATTTGTCAACAAACTACGAGCCAACCTAAAATTACAGTTAGATTGACTCGTAGTTATAAACCTATAATTTATTTGCCCACTCTTTTTTAGCTATCTCGTAAAGGTCGTTTCCATAAGAATCGAAACAAACAAAAAGAGGCATATTTTCAACCTCAAGTCTTCTTACGGCTTCCGGTCCCAGTTCGGGGTAGGCTATGATTTCAGCCTTTTTTACCGAACTGCCAACAACCGCAGCAGCTCCGCCAATTGAAGCAAAATAGCAAGCCTTATATTTGGCGCAAGCCTCTTTGACCTCATCGCTCATTTTACCCTTGCCTATCATACCTTTTTGCCCCAAAGCGATTAACTTGGGAGCAAAAGGATTCATCCTGTAGCTTGTCGTAGGTCCTGCAGAACCTATGGGCTTACCGGGTCTTGCCGGTGAGGGTCCTACGTAGTAAATCACCTGTCCTTTGACATCAAACGGAAGCTCTTTGCCTTCTTCCAAAGCCTTTACCATTCTCATATGGGCGGCGTCCCTTGCAGTGTATAAAACACCCGAAAGATAGACCGTATCCCCGGCTTTCAACTTTATAATATCTTCATCGCTCAATGGCGTAGTCAATCTGTATTCTGCCATATTCCACTCCTTTAAAGCTCTATCTCTTTATGCCTGTTGACGTGACAAGCCGTGTTGATAGCCAAAGGCAGTGTTGCTATGTGACAAGGCTCCATCTCTATATGAACAGCCAAAGCTGTTGTTAAGCCACCCAAACCGGCAGGTCCGATACCGGAGTTGTTTATCTTTGTGAGTATCTCCTGCTCCATATCTGCCAAAACCGGGTCGGGGCTTGGCTCTCCGACTTTTCGTAACGTTGCGTGTTTAGCCATAACAGCACATCTTTCAAAGTCAGCACCAATTCCTACGCCCACTATGGTTGGCGGGCATGGGTTTGGTCCTGCCTGAATCATCCAATCAACAACGGTTTGAACTATTCCTTCTCTTCCGTCGGCAGGCTTCATCATTTGAACCTTACTCATTGATTCGCTGCCGCCGCCTTTTGCGTCAAATATCAATCTGACTTTATCTCCCGGAACGACAAACGTGTGGACTATGGCAGGGAGGTTATTGCCGTAATTTTCCCTCGTTAGAGGATTGCAGGACGATTTTCTTAAATATCCGTCTTTATAGGCTCTTTCAACACCGTTATTTATTGCATCCACTACGTACCCGTCAACAAAGTGTACATCCTGTCCGACCTCCATAAATATAACGCCGAGGCCTGTATCCTGGCAAAGAGGAAACTCCTCTTTTGAGGATACCTCTATGTTTTGGAAAATAGTCTCCAAAACCTTTTTTGCTACTTCCGATTTTTCCTTCTCATAAGCCTTTTTTTCAGCTTCAAGCACATCTTCGGGTATATGGTAGGCAGCATCCAAAGCTAACTTATAGATAGCTTCCTCAACATCCTTTACACTAACATTTCTTATTTCAGACATAGCAGCTTCCTTAATATTTTATAAAAGTTTTAACTCTTCCACTCTATTGCACAGTGCTCTTACGTGGTCTGCCGAGGCTTTTAGAGCATCCAATTCCTCCTGATTCAGTTTCAGCTCTACAACCTCTTCAACACCGTTTTGACCCAATCTTGTAGGTAGTCCTACATACAAGTCAGGGTCGAGTCCGTATTTACCTTGCGTTTTAACAGCACAGGGCAGAATATCTTTCTTATCAAGTACAATTGATTCTATCATCTGAACAACAGCCGATGCCGTTGCATAGAAAGCCGAACCGGTCTTTAACAGTGAAACGATTTCGCCGCCACCCTTTCTTGTTCTTTCAACAAGTCTCTCTATGGTATCCTTATCAAATATCTCTGTGATTGGAACTCCTCTAACCGTTGAATATCTTGTCAAAGGAACCATATCGTCTCCGTGTCCTCCGAGTGTCATTGCTTGAACGGCTTTAACCGAGCATTTTGCCTCCCAGGCTATAAATCTTGCAAATCTTGTTGAATCCAAGCATCCTGCCTGTCCGAACACCTTATCGTCGGCAAAGCCGCTGACCTTCTTAGCTGCATACACCATTGCATCAAGAGGATTGGCAACAACAACTATAATTGCATTGGGTGAGTATTTCGCTACCTGCTCGGTGACCTCTTTCATAATCTTAACATTTGTTACAAGCAGGTCGTCTCTGCTCATACCCGGCTTTCTCGGTAAACCGGAAGTGATAATGACTATATCGGAGTTTTCCGTATCCTTATAATCGTTTGTTCCGATAATTTCCGTATCAAACCCTTCAATCGGAGAAGCTTCCATTTCATCAAGAGCCTTACCCTGCGGCAGACCCTCAACAATATCAACCACAACAACAGTTTTGGCAAGCTCCTTTTCGGCAAGCCTCATCATTGTGGTGCCGCCGACCTGTCCCGCACCGATTACACTTATCTTGGCATTAGCTAACATAGCACTAAACCTCCTCAAGAAAATTTTATATTACATTCTACATCAAACTGAAAGATTTTACACCCAAAACAATTTATATGTCAACACTTTTTTACTTGCAGACGGGCTTTTGCAAAACAAGAATTATCCCTTGAAAAATAATATTTATTCGGTTTTTAATAAGGTAAGCAGGCTAAAATTTTTATGCGATATGCCGTTTGTCAAACAAAGAAAAATAATTAAAAGTAAAAGCTTTTTATAAAAGAATAAGTTCCCTTATTATGCTTGCGGCTGTTATGCTTGATATTCCACTTGCATCATAGTGAGGAGAAAGCTCCACCACATCAATGCCGACTATGTTTAATTTAGAAAACAACAACACACATTCAAGCAGTTCTTTATATGATACACCGCCCGGCTCAGGCGTTCCTGTTCCCGGAAATACGGACGCATCCAAAACATCCAAATCAAGAGTTATATAAACAGGCTTGTTTCCTATGTCTTTGATAAATTTTTCAGCACTGCTTAGAAAGAAAAGCTGCATTTTCTCATCTCTGTAAGGCAGTAGGGTGTCTGTTGAGTTGAGGCTTCTTATACCAAGCTGATAAAGGTTTTCAAAACCTACAATCTCCGCCGTTCTCTTCATTACGGTTGCGTGAGAAAAGCGCTCACCTCTGTATGAGTCTATTAAATCGCTGTGGGCATCGAGCTGTATCACGACAAGATTTTTGTATTTTTTCTTAAAACTCTTTATTATCGGGTAGCTTATGAGGTGCTCGCCGCCCATAAAGATAAATCTTTTGCGTTTTTTTATCAGCTTATCGACAAACGATTCAATAATATCGAGGTTGAGCTGTTTGTCGCCGAAACTCAACGGTATATTGCCCAAATCGCATATTTTTTTATCCCTCAAATCTTTCTTTTGGTATGGACTGTACGATTCTATCCCGTAGGATGCCTCTCTTATGGCATCCGGGGCAAAACGAGAGCCGGGTCTGAAAGAGGATGTGCCGTCGTAGGGCACACCCGTTAAAACCACTTTTGATTTTTGAAACTCAAACTTTGCACAATAAAAGTTCATCTATTTCCACCACAAAACAACACAGGCAAACGCAGCTCCGTGCTTCTCGACAATATGGCTTGCGGCTATACTTTCTATCCTTTCTATCTCATATCCTCTGTAATCCATACCCCATTTTGCCATCTCTATAACGTGCGATTCGGCTTCTTCTTTGGTAATGTTTTTGTCTTCATATTCCATAATCAAGCCGTTTTTGGTTTTGTCTTTGGGTATGGCTACGGCAACAGCCGCAGATATTAGCTCACCTTTTTTGCTCGACGTTATTGCAGCATAAGCCACAGGAACCAAATCGCCGGGCGGCAGGTTAATATTATCAACCTTCAAGCAGTTCGGCGGTAAAATAGAGCTCATTTTGACTAAATTTGTATTTCCAACGCCACTTTTTAAAAGTGCCACATCAAATGCGTTCAATTCGCTAAAGCCTTCTGTAGAAGCGGCTTTTATCGAGTAGATTGTAGGGGGGTTGTTAAACATACGCTCCTCCCTGTTTATTAATGGTAAGCAGCGCTATTGTTTTTTTGTTTGTGTCGGATAAAGGAGGGTTTAAAGTGGAATTGCTCTATCTCAAGCACTCCTCTCAAAACCTCTTTTTCCTCTGTATGAGAAGGTTTTAAAACAGATTTTAAAAATTCGTGGGCTTTCCACGGGTTGGAGGTGTCTCCGCAGGTAAAGAAATCCACAGCAGCAAAACCGTATTCAGGCCAGGTGTGTATGGCAAGATGCGATTCGGCTACTATCACGACTCCACTGACTCCAAACGGTTCAAATGTTCGAAACGACGATGAAATAACGGTTGCATTGGCTTTTTTTGCGGCTTCCTGCATAAACTGCTCAAGTTTTTGCGGGTCGTTCAAAAGCTCTTTGTCACAGTCAAAGTACTCAGCCAAAACATGTCTTCCAAGTGCTTTCACTCATGTGCCCTCCTTAATCCTTAATTTTTTTAATACATACACATACAAAACAAGCGTAAAAATACGCAAATAACATCTATAGCACTATTGCTTTTAAAAGTCAAATAGTTGATTGTTTCTTGTGTTGGGTATTCTCCGATACAACTACAACTTAAAGCAAATAGGGGAAATTAAAAAGATAATGGCGGCATACAAATAAAAGGAGTAAAAAAGACGGTGTACAAAGAAAATATATGTGTAGATTGCTTTTTAAAACACCCTAAACCTTGAACCTGGTATGCTACCCCTGCTATTGCTATCTGCGTTATTATTCCAATTAAAAGTTGATAGGTAAGGAGTGGTCATTGGCATCCGGGGCTGTTTATCCCTGATAAAGGATAAACAGCTCGATTCGCAGCCGGAGTCGAGCTGTCGAAGTTTAAATAAGCTAAGAAGTGCAAAGTTTGGTTGGGTATGATTGAAGAAAGGTATGTGTTTTGCTAAGATATTTAATATGGAAAAGGTTGAATTTATTGCTGAGGTTTCGAGCAATCATAACGGTGATTTGGATAGATGCCTAAGATTTGTTGAAGAGGCAAAAAACTGCGGCTGTAACGGGGTTAAGTTTCAACTGTTTAAGATAGACCAACTGTTTGCACCTGAGATTTTAAGATACAGTAAAGAGCATAGGAAACGCAAAGAGTGGGAACTGCCTGTTGAGTTTTTGCCAGAAATATCAAAAAAGTGCAAAGAGATGGATATAAAGTTTATCTGCACACCGTTCTACCTGGACGGTGTGGATGAGCTTGAACCTTTTGTTGATGCCTATAAAATCGCTTCATACGAACTTTTATGGTACGAGCTTTTCAAAAAATGTGCTCTAACTGGAAAACCTGTTATCATGTCAACAGGTATGGCTACACTTGATGAGATAGACGCCTCGGTCAATGTTCTTGTAGATAACGGTTGTAAAGATATTACAATTTTGCAGTGTACATCGAGTTATCCTGCACCGCCCGAACAATGCAATCTCTCAGCTATAGAAACAATGAGAAAAGCCATTGAAGTGCCCAACAGTATTACTTTAAAGTTTGGCTGGTCGGATCATTCGGTAAATGAGGGTGTGATTTTACGCGCTATCCATAAATGGAATGCAGAGATGGTTGAGTTTCATTTTGATTTGGATGAAAAAGGTGAAGAGTATAAATTCGGCCACTGCTGGCTGCCAGATAGGATTAAAAATTTAATAAAAATAGTTAAAGATGGATTTTCAGCAGATGGCGATGGGGTAAAAGCGCCGCAAGAAAATGAGCTTGATGAAAGAAATTGGCGTGCAGACCCGGAAGACGGTTTAAGACCCATAAAGCAAACGAGAATAAAATGGCTGAAGCAGTACGAAAAATAGATATTGATAAAATCGAAAAATATCTGTCAAACCTTGAACTTACGACATCACCCATTGATTTTGAAAAAATCAAGCAAAACTATATTCGAGAGATAGGCGTTGAAAAGGTAATTTTGAAGCTAAAGGCATCTAAAGACATCGGGTTGGGTCATCTGTCAAGGATGATAACACTCGGACGGATTTTAAAAGAGGCTGGTACAGACATACTTTTTGCCATTAATGACTTTGAATATGCCAAAGAAAGATTAATGGACGAAAATTTGGGATTTGAAGTGAATAGGTTTGATTCTGATGAAACATTCATCGATTATTTAGTAGAGAAATATGACCCCGATGTTTTGGTTGTTGATGAAAAAAAGCAGTATAGTACTGACGATATAAAAAGATGGCAGAAACACGCGCGTTTCATATCTTTGGATTTTATTGGTGAAGGCTATGAGGTATGTGATAGAATTATTATGCCAAATGCACATTTTGAGAAAGAAAAATATCCAACCTTCAACAATATTGCTTGGGGTTGGGACTGGGTTTTAATAAACAAAGAAGTGTTCAAGTTAAAACCGAAGACTGAACTGCCCCAAAAAATAAATAAAATTGTTATAACAACCGGTGGGAGCGACCCAACCGGTATGCTGTTTAAATTCTTGGACTGGCTTAAAGGCTGCAGAAGGGATGTTTTAATCTTAATTGGCGACACATTTAAGCATAAGGAAAGACTAAGAAGTTTGGGCTTACCCGGAAATTTTAAGACTTTGCCCTACCGCCCGAGTAGGTTGTTAGAAGGTGACATTGCCCTTTCGACTTTTGGTGTAACTGTATATGAGTTGATATACTTAAATATGCCGTTTATGTGTGTGGGACATACAAAGGAAAACCGAGACGGGTGCAAGATATTGAGCAAACGATGTAAATTGATTAATTCACTTAAAACAGATGGATAAAACTATGAGCTTGAAGGTCACATACGCTAAAAACCATTCACAATCCAACAGAAATTCTTCATTTTTGAACAAAAGACTTTTTAACACGTACGACAGAATATCCTCAAGAATAATCGGCAGTGTATTAAAAGGAGTAAATGTTGACTTGGGAAGCGGAGATAAGGGTTTTAGCAGATATTGTGAAAGTGTAGGCATTAAATCCTATCCCTATGATTTCCCTGATTTGGACATAGAGAAAGACACACTTCCCCATTCAAACGACAGTGTTGATTTTATAACATTAAATGCAGTTATTGAGCATATAAACGACCCGAGCAATGTATTGAAAGAATCAGTCAGAATACTTAAAAGGGGTGGCTTGATTTTTATAAGAACACCCAACTGGAAAATGGATTATAAAAATTTTTACAACGACCCTACCCACGTTAAACCTTATTCGCCGGAAACCTTAAAAAATATTTTGACCTTATTCGGTTTTAAGGTTGTTTTTTTAGAGCCCGGACTTGTAGAAAAAAGCTGGTTCTGGTGGAAATTACCCGAAACAATAAAGTGGAGAGCGGCTTCATTAATAAAAGGTGGAACAAAATCTATTATAGCGGTTGCGATAAAGGAGGCAGAGGTTTGAGGGATTATATTGTGATAGTGGGGACGGGGTCTTACGTCATTGAAGATGAGTTCGGGGAAGGAGTTGTGCTCAGGAGTGTGAAACAATGGATTGATTTTTATGGTGACCAGCAAATTGCGCTATTCTACAAAACAAAAAACAAATTGCACGATTTAGAGAAAAAAATCAGTTATTTGAATTTTGATAATATAGAATTGCTACACATTGATTACCTCGATGATTTTCTATCTTCCAAAAATGTCTTTGCCTCATTTGTATGCGTTCCTGATAAAAGTCATTTTTTTTATGCCAATAAAATGCTTAGCTCCCATATACCTACTTGGATGGTTAAACCCGCCACTGATAATTTAAAAGAAGCAAAAGAACTGTCAAAATTGAGCAAAAACACAAATATACCTCTTTGGATAGATTACCATAAAAGGTTTGACAAAACAAACGCTTTGCTTAAAAAATACGTTGAAAACAATACTTACGGCAATATATTGCATTATGCTGTTCAATATACTCAACCGGCTTCTTTAGCTCTAAAAACTTTCTCTTGGGCAAAGGATACTAACGTGTTTAGCTATATCGGTTGTCACTATGTTGACCAAATAGAGTTTTTATACGGACAAAATATTAAAA
Organism: Desulfurellales bacterium; assembly: GCA_027035575.1. GTDB lineage: Bacteria > Campylobacterota_A > Desulfurellia > Desulfurellales > Hippeaceae > S144-51. The sequence goes on from JALVUQ010000048.1 coordinate 9,125, forward strand.
GTTTTAAGGTTTCTTCGGTCGGCACCAAAGGTACGATTTTTACACAACTCAACAATAATTGTTATGATACCATTCTAACAACTTTAATTGTTAAATTGCAAAATGGTTATGATATCACTTGTACATTTCAGGTAGGCTGGAACGATCCTTCCGGCACACCGGCTAAAAGCCACCAAAGAGTTGAAGTCACATTTGAGAAAGGAAGGCTGATAATGGATCAAAAAGAAAGAGGCGTTGAGTTGTGGGATGAAAAGAAATTAACCCAAGTCAATCCTTATTTTTTTACAAAAAACTACGATGTTTTGTCGGGGGAATATACTTATAGCGGTTATGGTTATGATAGCATAAAATATTTTTTAGACTCCTTGAAATGTGGAAAACGATATGCATCAAACGATTTACCTTATATACAAAACGTATTATTTTCGGAAAGGGTGTTGGAATCTTCAAAAAAATCTTTAAAAAACAACGGAGAGTGGATATATTCCGATATAAAAATATAAGAGGGGATTATTGTTTTGCAAAATAGACAATGTTTGTTAATCCTTGGTGGAGGCATAGACCAAGTTCCCGGAATTATTAAGGCTAGAGAAATGAATATATACACCATTGTGTTGGACGGAAACCCCGAAGCCAAAGGAAAACTATATGCAGATGAATTTTATACGGTAAGCATAAAGCATATGGAGCAAATAGAATACTTTATTTCTCACAAACTCTCAAAAAGAGTGGACGGTGTTATAGCTTTCGGCGTTGACATACCGTTAATTATAGCAAAAACGGCTGACATATTGGGCGTAAATCATACTATCCCTTATGAAAGTGCAATGCTAAGTGAAAATAAATACCTTTCCAAGAAGTTTATGCAACAAAACAATATAGCAACACCCGACTTCCAAGCTGTAGATGATGTTGTTGATATTTACAAGTTTATAGAAAAATTTGACTTGCCCGTAATTATAAAGCCTGTAGATAATTCCGCTGCCAGAGGTATTCTATATATAAACAACACCAAAGACATAGAATACGGTTATAACTACGCAATGAATTTCAGCAAACAAAAAAAAATTCAAGTAGAAAAATTTCTTGACGGACCCCAAATTAGCACGGAATCGTTTATTATTAACGGAGAGATATATAACATTGCTTTTTTGGATAGAAATTATAACGATATGAATAAATTTTTGCCAAATATAATAGAAAATGGCGGGGATATGCCTTCGGTGTACATCAAAGACGAGCACAAACTGCAATTAACAAACTATATTAAAATAATATCAAAAGAGTTAAATATAAAAGACGGGGTTTTGAAGGGTGATATCGTAATTCACAATAATAAATTATATATAATAGAATTTGCCCTGCGTCTTTCCGGTGGCAATTTTTCAACCGTGTGCACTCCTGCTTCGACAGGAATAGACTTTATCAAAATAGCCATAAAACTCCATATGGATATGAAAGTTGACAATAAAGAATTAAAACAAACAAAAAATGATTGTGTGTCTATGAGATATAAATTTGTTGAGGATACGGAAAAAGGAATAATAAAGAAATTAATAATGCCGCGAAAAAATAAAGATATTCTGATGGCAAATTTTTATGTCAAAATTTCAGATAGAATAGAATCAAAAACTACTGACCATTCAAAAAGGCTTGCAGTAACTGTTGCAAAAGGTGAAAATAGAGAAAAAGCTATTATGAACGCACAATTTTTTTTAGATAATATGAAAATAGTCTGCGGATAAAAATAATACTGCTCTATTTTTTGAGCTGTTGAAAGGATGTAAATTGTTGAACTTCTATTCTATTTTCCACTTAAACTTAATGTATTCTTCAATAGAAGAATACCAAAGACAAGATGTAATCCATAAATGCTACTATCCTTTGCTTGAGATTGCACAAAACGGGTTTCCTATAAGCATAGAGTTGAGCGGATTGACACTTGAAACAATTCAACAAATCGAACCGCGTTGGGTTGAGGAGCTCAAAAGACTGTTGAAGAGTAAAAAAGTTGAACTCATAGGTAGCGGTTATTCGCAAATTATTGGGCCTTTGCTGCCTTATGAGATAAATTTGAAGAATCAACTTATGGGGTTTGATGTTTATGAAAAAATTTTGGGCGTTAAACCGAGGATAGCTCTCGTTAATGAAATGGCTTATTCCAAAGGTTTGGTTGATATCTACAAGACAGTCGGATATGAAGCTATTGTTATGGAGTGGAACAATCCGTACAGGTTTCACAAAGAGTGGAGCAAAGATTGGCTCTATTTTCCTCAATATGCAAACGGCATAAATGATAAAATACCTGTTATCTGGGCAGACTCCATCGCATTTCAAAAATTTCAAAGATATGCACACAAAGAAATTCTCATAAAAGAATATGCAGAATATCTCGATTCTCACAACATTGAGCAGGCAAGATTTTTCCCTCTCTATGCAAATGATGCGGAAATCTTTAATTTCAGACCCGGAAGATATGAAGCCGAAGCAAATATCCAAAAAAACGAATGGAAGCGCATAAAAAAATTGTTTTGTGTGCTTAAAAACAGAGGGTTTGAGTTTGTGTTCGTAAAAGACACTTTAAAATATAAACAAAATAATGTTTTAAATTTTGAGTCACCCCAACAGCCGATACCTGTTAAAAAACAGGAAAAATACAATATAAACCGCTGGGCTTTAACCGGTAGAGACGATTTGGGAATAAATACGAAAATTTATAGGCTCTTGGAAGAGTTTAAAAAAGACACACCCGCAAAAGAGGATTGGCAGAAGCTTTTGTATTTTGCATCAAGCGATTTTAGAACGCATATCACGCAAACAAGATGGGAAAAGTTTGAGAAAGAGTTGAATGACTTTGTGAAAAAACGAGGCGCAAAGCCTGCACGCTTCGTTATCGACAATACAAAAAATACATACTGCAAGACATTTGAAAACCTTTTGGATTTCACAGTAGAAACGGACAAATTAAATGTAACTTTTAATAAAAAGAAGGGCTTCACGGCTAAAGGTTTTGTATTTAAACACAAATCCGACAAACCTTTGATAGGCACTCTTCCTCACGGTTATTACGATGACATCTCGCTCGGTGCGGATTTTTTTTCTTTTCACTCGATAATCGAAAAACCAGGAGAACATAAAATCACAAACTTATGCGTAACGGATTATTCCATAGATAAAACGGATGATACTGCAAAAATTAAGACAATATGCCGTAGCAAAGAGGCAATTTTTTTTAGAGAATACAAGATATTCAAAGATAAAATCAGGGTTTATATTAAAATTAACCTGCCAAAAAGAGAGTTTGCGATAATCCATCCTTTTAGCATAACTTTCATACCCGAGAATTTTGATAAAAACACCCTTTTTTTTGCTACACACAACGGCTCAAACGAACTTGAAACTTTTCAGCTTGAAAACAGGGCGGTCAATCATTCTCAAAGTCTTTCCGTTTTAATATCCGCCAAACACGGTCTTGGTGCAACGGAAGGTGCTGTGGTTGTAGGTGATAAGGATAAGAAAATAACGGTTGAACACAGCCAAACATTAAGCGCCTTAATACCCTCCGTCTATTATCTGCCCATTGACGAAACGTTCTTTTTACGACTTCAATATTCGGCTCAAGAGATGGATGAAACATTTAAGCCGGCAAATACACCTCAAACAATAGAGTGTGAATTTTTGATATATTAAAACACTATTAATTGCCTTGACAACGCTGTTTTGGTTTTTGGCAGGGTTTTTGCTAAAAAAAGACAGAGATTGGTTTGTAAATCCGGGAGGTGAAATATGTTTAACGATAAGGTCGTTTTGGTAACCGGCGGGACAGGGAGTTTCGGCAAAAAGTTTACGGAAATATTGTTACAGAAATTTAAACCGAAAAAGTTGATTATATATTCAAGGGATGAGTTTAAGCAGTTTGAGATGAAAAAGCGCTTTAATGATAAGTGTATGCGCTATTTTATCGGCGATGTCAGAGATAAGGAAAGGCTTATCAGGGCTATGGAGGGTGTGGATTATGTCGTCCATGCGGCGGCTCTAAAACACGTTCCTGTTGCCGAATACAACCCGATGGAGGCGATAAAAACCAATGTGCTTGGCGCAAACAATGTTATTGATGCGGCGATAGACACAGGTGTTAAAAAAGTCATAGCTCTTTCAACAGACAAAGCGGTTAATCCGATAAATCTCTACGGTGCAACAAAGCTGGCAAGCGACAAGCTCTTTATCGCGGCAAACAATATGAAAGGCACAAAAGATATACGTTTCAGCGTTGTCAGATACGGCAATGTTATGGCATCGCGCGGCAGCGTCATACCTCTGTTCCAGGAGCTGGCAAAAAATGGAGCAAAAAAACTGCCCATAACACACCCGGATATGACAAGATTCTGGATTACGCTTGATGAAGCCGTCAACTTTGTTTTAATGGCTTTTGAAACGATGCAGGGCGGTGAGATATTTGTCCCAAAAATCCCATCAATGAAAATAACCGATTTGGCAAAAGCCATTGCCCCGAATTGTGAGTTTGACATAATAGGCATAAGACCCGGCGAAAAGCTGCACGAGAGTATGATTTCCATAGACGACTCGTACAACACGCTTGAATTTAAAAACTATTTTATCATCTTACCGTCCATATCGCTTGCCGGCAAACCGCATTTTGATACAAATAAGTGGGGAGAAAAAGGCACTCCGAAAAAATACGGCTTTGTGTATTCCTCCGATAAAAACGATAAGTGGCTTACGCCATCGCAGCTTAAAGAAAAAATAGCTCAGATGGATTAAGCAGCGTTGCAGGTTAAGCAATTTATAGCTACGGTTAAGTTTTAAAAACACAAACTATGGAAAAAAAGTCTTCTTTATGATAAAAGACAGGTATGAAATTTATTCCCTACGGAAGACAGACGATAGACGATAAAGATATTGAAGCCGTTTCCGATGTTTTGCGCTCGGATTTTATTACAACAGGACCGAAGGCGATAGAGTTTGAAGACAAAATATGTAAAAGGTGCGGTTGTAAATTTGCAGTTGCAACATCGAGCGGCACTGCTGCACTGCATATCGCCTCTTTATCTATCCTCAAGCCGTTTGACAAAGTTCTTGTAACTCCGAATACATTCTTATCAACCGTGAACTCAATAGTGTATGCGGGCGGCATTCCCATATTTATCGACATAGACAAAGAGGGGAATATAGATTTGGACAAGTGTATATCCGTTTTAGAGAAAGATGGAATGATAGCTGCCCTATACGGTGTCCATTTTTCAGGCAATCCGCTTAATCAACAAAAACTAGCCTACATTAAAAAACGCTTCGGCATCTTGATTCTTGAGGACTGCGCCCACTCTTTGGGGGCTTATGAGGGCAAAATAAAAGCCGGAAGCTGCGCTAACAGCGATGTATCCATTCTTTCGTTCCACCCTGTTAAACATATAACAACAGGTGAAGGCGGTGCCGTCACAACAAGGAAAAAACGCATATACAACAAGCTTTTGGCATTTAGAAACAACGGCGTTGTGAAAAACGGGTTTAAAAATAAGGATATGGCTTTTGACGAAAAGGGCAATGAAAACCCGTGGTACTACGAGATGCAGTACAACGGCTTAAATTACAGAATAACAGATATTCAATGCGCACTCGGCATTTCACAGATGGACAAGTTGGACGGCTTTTTGCAAAAAAGAAGGGCTATTGCCAAACGATACGACGAGGCTTTTAGAGGGTGTGAGATAATCAAGCCCCTTTATCGATACAAGGAAAATTCGGCTTATCATCTGTATGTTGTCAGGATTGATTTTTCAAAACTATCCATAACCAAAGCCGAACTTTTTGCTCTTGCAAAAGAGAACAACATAGGTTTGCAGGTTCATTACATACCGGTCAACAAACAGCCTTACTACCAACAACGAGGCTATAGAAATCTGGGCTTAAAAAATACGGAGCAATATTACTCACAAGCCGTTTCAATACCGATTTTCCCCTTATTGAGCGAAGATGAGCAAGATTTTGTTATTGAGACGCTTATCAATATTGTCAGAAAAAACAGGTTATAGTCTATGGAAGCCTGGCAGATTTGGGTTTTGGTAACACTAAGTCTATTTGTGGCTGAGGTTTTTCATCCGATATTTTTCTTTGCCGCTTTGGGTATAGCCGCAGCAATCGCTACGATTTCGGCTTTTTTTGTATCTTTTGAACTCCAACTGTTAGTCTTTGCCTTCTTCGGATTTGTTGTGTTTTTTGCAATAAGACCGTCTGTTCTAAAGCATATCTACTCATCAAAAGAAACAAAAACAAATATCTCGGCACTTGTGGGCAAAACAGCCATCGTTACCGAAGATATTATACCCGAATCCAATCAAGGCAGGGTAAAAATCGGAGAGGAAACCTGGATAGGAATATCGATAGACTCAACAATAATAAAAAAAGGAGAAAAGGTTGTGATAGTTAAAGCCGAAGGAACAAAACTTTATGTTATAAAGGAGAGAAAAAAAGATGGTTAGTTTTTCAACAACAGTACTGCTGGCTCTAATAGCGTTTGTCGTAATATTTTTATACAAAGGCATAAGGATAGTCAGACAAGCGGAAACAATGGTTATAGAAAGACTCGGAAGATACCACAAGACCCTCAACTCGGGAATGAACATAATCATACCCATATTTGACAAACCGCGCCCTATCGAGTGGAAATACACACTTGAAGGACCAAACAAAACAACAATTATAAGAAAAATATTAACGCCGAGAATAGATTTGAGAGAAACCGTCTATGACTTTCCGCGGCAAAATGTAATAACAAGGGACAACGTCGTACTTGAGATAAATGCCCTGCTCTACTTTCAGGTTACAGACCCCGTTAAAGCGGTCTATGAAATAGCCAGCCTACCCGATGCCATAGAAAAATTGACACAAACAACCCTAAGAAACGTCATTGGTGAGCTTGATTTGGATGAAACCCTCTCTTCAAGGGATACCATAAACGCCAAACTAAGGGCGATTTTGGATGAAGCAACGGATAAATGGGGGGTTAAGGTTAACCGCGTTGAGCTGCAAGACATCAATCCTCCTATGGAAATCAAAGAGGCTATGGAAAAACAGATGAGAGCCGAGAGGGATAAAAGAGCGGCAATTCTAACCGCAGAAGGCGATAAACGGGCAAAAATACTTGAAGCCGAGGGATTTAAAGAGTCTCAGATAAACCGAGCCGAAGGTGAGAAAAGAGCAAAAATATTGATAGCCGAAGGAGAAGCCGAAGCAATAAACAGAATAACCGAAGCCATAGCGCAAAGCGGCGGAGACCCTACAACCTATTTGATAGCCATAAAGTATATAGAGGCTTTAAAGGATATGGCAATGGGAAAAGATACGAAGGTTGTCTATATGCCCTATGAGGCAAGCGGCGTTTTAAGCTCTATCGGCGGAATAAAAGATATGCTTGATAAGGTTAAACAAACATAAAGCCTACATAGTTTTTTTAAGTTTTGGAGAAGGCGGTCTTTTAATAAGAAAAACACTCGGCATTAAGACTATAAACAGAATCGAGCAAAAATAGAAGGCATCGTTAAATGCCAGCATCGCCGTTTGTCTTAAAAGTTCTTTATAGATGACGCCGAGCTGTTGTGCAGTTGATGAAAACATATTTGACAAGAGATGTTGGGCTTGGGAAAATGCCTCGTTTGTCGGTATCAGGTTTTCGACAAGGCGGCTTTGATGAAACTGCTCCCTTCTGACCAAAATGGTTGTTACGATAGCCGTTCCGAAACTGCCGCCTATATTCCTTATGAAGTTAAATATCCCGGAGGCATTTCCCATATCCTCGTTTTCCACATTGGCAAATGTGACGGCTGCAAGAGGCACAAAAAACAAAGAAATTGCCACTCCTTGAAGCGCTCTCGGCTCTATAACGCTCCAAAAGTCGGCGGACAGATTGAAATGAGCCATAATATTGACCGCTACGGCATTTGTTAGAAGGCTTAAAAACAGCAGTTTCCTTGGGTCAACCCCACGTTCGAGCAATTTTCCGGCTACAGGCATAGCAAGAAGCGTTGTCAAAGCCCCCGGACCCAAAACCAAACCCGCCAGAAATGCCGTATATCCCATAAGCGTTTGAAGATAAACAGGAAGCAGCACAATTGTCCCGAAAAAGCCGAAAAAGCCGAAAAACATTATTATATTGCCGATGGAAAAGGAACGGTCTTTGAATATCCTCAGGTTCACAACCGGGTGCTTCTCTCTTATTTCGTGGACTAAAAAGAGTATAAATCCGACAGCCACAATAACGGCAAGTGTTGTTATAAATCGTGACTCAAACCAGTCTTTTCGTTGGGCGTTATCAAGAAGAATCTGCAAAGCACCGACGGCAACAGCCAAAAAAGCCAGTCCTTTATAATCTATTGCCGTTTTTTTGATATTTTTCATATAATCCGGGTCAAAAACAAACAGGTTTATCAATACAACGGAGAGTATTCCTATGGGAACATTGACGTAAAATATCCACCGCCAGCCCCAATTGTCGGTAATCCAGCCTCCTAAAACGGGTCCCAAAATCGGACCCACAACCACACCCATACCAAAGACCGCCATAGCCATCCCCCTTTGCTCTTTCGGGAAAGCCTCAAGAAGAATTGCCTGAGAAACGGGCTGCAAACCGCCCCCTGCTATTCCCTGCACAAACCTTAAAACTACAAGAATCAGAAAAGACGGAGCGTACCCGCACGCAAAAGAGGCTACGGTAAAAGCCAAAACGGAAAAAATAAGATACCGTTTTCTGCCGAATGTCACAGACAGCCAACCCGTTATCGGAATTATAATTGCATTTGAAACCATATACGATGTTAAAATCCAGGTGGACTCATCCAAACTTATGCTCAAATCACCCTGAATATGTGGAAGAGAAACGTTAACTATGGTTGTATCGACAATCTCCATCAATGTGGGCAGTATAACGGAAAGGGCAACGACCCATTTGTTAATTGCCGGGGTTTCGGACATTTTTATCTGACCAATATCGTTGTCTTGACCGACATTCCAACCCTTAACGGGACCTTGGGTTTATCTGTAAACACTATCTTAACGGGGATTCTTTGTGTAACCTTAATCCAATTGCCCGATGCGTTTTCAGGAGGAAATAAAGAAAACACCTCTCCCGTTCCGTATTGTATGTTTTCAACTTTACCTTTAAGCGATACATCAGGGTATGCGTCTATGGTTATTTCAACTCTCTGACCTGGTTTTATTTTATTGATTTGAGATTCTTTGTAGTTTGCAACTATCCAAGCCCCTTTATCTGGCACAACAGCACAAATCGGAGATTGAGGAGCTGCGAAATTGCCTACCTCAACACCTTTTTTTGTAACAAATCCCGAATAGGGTGCCTTGATTTTCGTGTATGATAAATTCAAATTCGCGGCATCCAAGGATGCTTGAGCTGCCTTTAGAGCCTTCTTGGCACTTTTCAAAGCCGCAACGGCTTGCGCCAAAGCGCTTTTTTTAGCCTGAACCTCAAAAGCCAAAACTTTATAGTTTGTCAAATACACTTCATACTTATCTTTTGATATTGTCTTTGCTTTGAACAATTTTTTGGCTCTCTCAAAATCCCATTGAGCCTTGCTTAATCTGGAATTTGTCAGATTTATTTGAGATTTAATTGACGCGATTGCAGCCACAGCTTCATTCAATTTAGCCCTATAAAGCTCGACTTCCGCCTGAGCCTGAGCAAGTTTAATTTCGTAGGGTTTCGGGTCTATCTCAGCCATAACGTAACCCTTCTTTACATACTGATTATCGTTGATGAAAACACTTTTGATTGTTCCTGCAATCCTCGGATGAACCCAATATATATCGTTGGTTATATAAGCATCATCGGTAAATATGTGCGTTTTTTTATATTGAATAAACAGATAAGCCGATACCGCCAGCACTATCAAAACAACAAATAAAACTACCTTTTTCTTTGCAGCATTATTATTCTTCTTGCTATCCATTGTCCACACTCCTATTTATACATTCATCGGCATTATCAGCCATTGTTTTTACAATCTCGTATATCTTTTGTCTGTCTCTGCCCTCAATATCCTTTAACAAAATATCGTCCCAGCTAAAAGCCAGCTTTCTCATCTGTTTTCTCAACTCAACGGCTTTTTCTGTCGGATACAGCTTGTGGGAGCGCCTGTCTTTGTCATAAACCTTTTTTGTCACATAGCCTTTTTGTTCCAGAGATTTAACTGCTTTTGCCGTTGTGCTCTTGTTTATTTTCAAGTAGTGTGAAAGCTCCTCCTGTGTTATTCCGCCTCTATCGACAATAACTATAAAAAAAGAGAGCTCTCCGCCTGTTATATCAAACCCTTTGAGTTTTTTATTGGCGTACATCAAAGAATATCTGTAGATTATGGAAATCCATTTAATCAACGGTTCTTTATCCATTAAACCTCCCAATCTGGCATTTAATATCAAAAAATAGTTTCAAATGCAACTATTATAGCACTTTAACAGTGCCCGGATTAAATAAATTCGGAAAGATAAAGAAAACCGCACCTTTTGAGCTATAGAAAGGCGATAGTCAAAAGGCGCGGCAGATAGGCAGGATAATAATGTGTGATACGTCAACCGACGCACTAAGATTATACTAAAAAGAACTCTTTTGTCAAGGAAAAAAAATATTTCTTGACATTGACAAAGTTATATATACAATATATCAAATTTTTTAGGAGGGTAAGTTATGGAAAAAGTTAAAAGACTGTTGGAGCACACGCCTTTGAAGGCAACCCCCCAAAGATTGGCAATCTTAAACGAGATAGCCAGTATGGGACATGCAGATTTGGAGACAATTCACAATAATCTCTCCAAAAATTTTCCTTCTATGTCGTTGGCAACAATCTATAAGAATCTCCACACACTCAAAGAGTTCGGCGTTATTAAAGAGCTGAACATAGACAATGCTAAAAACAAATACGAGATTGCAGCTCAACCGAAACACCACCACCTCGTTTGCAAGGTGTGCGGAGAGGTTACGGATGTATTTTTAGATATCAGCACGATAGGTCCTCAGCTCAAAGACGTAGAAGGCTTCGATGTTGATTATTGTGAAGTGTACTGCTACGGTACTTGCAGTAAGTGCAAAAATAAGAGTGCGGGATAATTAGAGGTTTAGTTTCTCTTTTAAGTAAGATGCCGTGTATGAACTAAACTTCGCCGCTACTTCAACAGGAGAACCGTAGGCTACTATTTTACCACCTTTGTCTCCGCTGTCGGGACCCATATCTATAATGTAGTCGGCACTCTTCATAATGTCTAAGTTGTGTTCGATTACTATGACACTGTTGCCGTTTTGAACGAGTCGTCGCAAAACGTGGATGAGCTTTTTAATGTCGTCCATATGGAGTCCGACAGACGGCTCGTCCAAAAGGTACAGCGTGTGCCCGATTGGCGGAGATATAAGGTATTTCGCTATTTTTATTCTTTGAGCTTCTCCGCCGGAGAGCGTTGTTGCATTTTGACCAAGCTGTAGATACCCTAAACCCACGTCTCTTATAATCCCCAACTTATGTTTTATTTTGGGTATGTTTTCAAAAAAGTCATATGCCTGGTTTACAGTCATCTGCAAAACGTCGAAAATGTTTTTTTCCTTATATTTAACGCTTAAAGTAGCCTCATTGTACCTTTTGCCGTCACACAAATCGCACTTCACATAAACATCCGGCAGAAACTGCATCTCTATTTTTCTATATCCTTCTCCTTTACATCTCTCGCATCTTCCGCCTCTTACATTAAAGCTGAATCGCGATGCCGTAAAGCCCTGCATTTTTGCGCTTCGGGTTTGCGCAAAAACATCTCTTATATCGTTAAAAACCGATGTGTATGTAGCCGGATTGCTTCTCGGCGTTCTGCCTATGGGCGTCTGGTCTATACTTATTATTTTGTCTATTTTATCCAGATTCACAATCTCGGCACACAAATCGTCTCTTTTATTTGCAAGAAACGCAGCTTTGGCATATTCATAAAAACAGTCGAAAATCAGGCTGCTTTTTCCGCTTCCCGAAACCCCCGTAACACAAACAAAAGATTTTATGGGTATATCAACATCGATATTGTCTATATTGTGTATGCGCGCTCTTTTAATCTTCAAAAAAGTTTTGGGTTTGAGAAAATTCTCAGGCGCTTCTATGGACAACTTACCGGATAGATACTTACCGGTAAGCGAGTTGTTATCTTCTTTTATTTTATCAGGGCTTCCCGTCGCCACAACTCTGCCGCCGTTAATTCCCGCCTGAGGTCCCATATCTATAACATAGTCGGAGTTTTCTATTATGTTTTCATCGTGCTCGACAACCACAACGGTGTTGTCGTTATCTCTCAACTTTTTAAGCGTATTTATCAATCTGTCCGTATCTTTCGGGTGTAAACCGATAGAAGGCTCATCAAGAACATACACAATGCCGCTCAAACCGCTGCCCGCCTGTGTTGCAAGACGTATTCTCTGACTCTCACCGCCTGACAGCGTTGTTGCGCTCCTATCAAGCGTTAAGTAATCAAGCCCCACATCAAGCAAGAACTCTATTCTTGTTTTTATCTCCTTTAAAACCCGCCCGACTATCTTTTTTTGATTATCATCAAGGCTGTTTTCCACATCAACAAAATATTGTTGCAGGTCTCTTATTTTCATCCTTGTGGCTTCAATTATGTTCTTTTTGTTAATCTTTACCGAAAGGCTCTCTTGATTTAGCCTATATCCGCGGCATAACGGGCACTCCATATTTTTCATTAATCCCATAATGTCTTTTTTAACCTTCACACTGTCTGTTTCTGCAAACTGCTGAGAAATCAAGGAGATGACCCCATTCCATCTTTTCCTTATCTTGCTCGACCTGTTGATGGAAAATTCTATTATCTCATCTTTTTTGCCAAATAAAACCATATCTCTTTCTCGTTCGCTCAACTCATTAAACGGCGTATAGATGTCTATTTTAAGCTGTTTACAGGCTTGAATCAAAAAAGCCTCATAGTAGGTATAACGCATTTTATTCCATATCTTAAAAACGCCCTCTCTTATCGACAGGCTTGCATCGGGTATAAGTTTATCCAAATCAAGCTGGTGCTTAACGCCGAGACCGAAACACTCCGGGCAGGCGCCCAAAGGAGAATTAAACGAAAAACTTTGCGGTGTAACCGGTTTATAGTTTATACCGCAGTACTGGCAGGCGAAATGCTCGGAAAAAACCTCCTGCTCGTTTGTATCCATATCCTTAACGTATAAAACCCCGTTTCCAAGCTCAAGGGCAAGTTCAACGGAATCCGCAACCCTCTCTTCGATGTCTTCCTTTATTTTTAACCTGTCCACAACAAGGTAGATATTGTGCTTTCTGTTTTTATCAAGCTCAATCTCTTCATCGAGAAATCGCTCCTGTCCGTCAACCAGTACCCTGACAAACCCTTTGTTTTTAAACTTTTCAAACTCAGCTTTAAAGGTTCCCTTTCTGTTTACTGCAATTGGGGCAAGCAGCAGCAGCTTTTTATCTTTCTTTTGCAGGATTTTGTCCATTATTGTCTGAGGATACTGCTTTTCTATTTTCCGACCGCAAGAGTAGCAAAAAACCTCTCCGATATGCGCAAACAGAAGTCTCATATAGTCATATATTTCCGTGATGGTTCCTACGGTGGAGCGCGGATTTTTGGATATGCTTTTTTGGTCTATACTTATAGCCGGTGACAAACCCGTTATGCTTTCCACATCCGGTTTTTCTATCTTGTCAAGAAACTGCCTTGCGTAGGAGCTGAGCGATTCTATATACCTTCTTTGTCCCTCGGCATACAAAACATCAAAAGCCAAAGTGGATTTACCGCTGCCTGAGGGACCTGTAATAACGGTTATTTTATATTTTGGTATTTCAACATCTATATTTTTAAGATTGTGGACTTTTGCGCCTTTTATCTTTATAAATTTCATAGCGGATTGTTCGAGAACTCTTTCTCTATGACATCCCCTTCTTTATAAAGATTTCTAAATGTGGTTATCTCTTTTTCAAACTGAAGATAGACGGTGCCTTGAGGTCCGTTTCTCTGTTTTCCTATAATCAGCTCGGCTTTCCCTTTGTTATCTTCCTTGTTTTTGTTATACACCTCGTCTCGGTAGATGAACATTATGACATCGGCATCCTGTTCTATCGAGCCCGACTCCCTCAAATCCGCCATAACAGGTCTTTTATCGTCTCTCAATTCAACGCCTCTGTTAAGCTGCGATAAGGCTATGATTGGTATGTCCAACTCCTTTGCGAGTATCTTCAAAGACCGAGAGATTTCAGATACCTCCTGAACCCTGTTTGCGGAGTTACTGACACGACCGTGCATAAGCTGGAGGTAGTCTATAATCAACATATCTATATTTTTTTCCATTTTCATCTTTCTTGCTTTGGTTCTAATATCAGCCGATGTTACAAATGAGGCATCGTCGATATATATGTTGACTTTTTTAAGTTTGTCAAGCGCCAACACAACCCTGTTCCACTGTTCGTTATTTAAAAAACCGGTTCTTAAATTATAGACACCGACGTTGGACAAAGAGGCAAGCATCCTTAAAATTAGCTGCTGTGTTGTCATCTCAAGGCTGAATATGCCTATATTTTTCTTATGCTCAAGGGCTGCATTAACGGCAACGTTGATAACAAACGCCGTTTTACCCATACCAGGTCTTCCTGCTATTATGATTAAATCGCCCTTTTGAAAACCGTTGGTCTTTCTGTCCAAATCGTTAAACCCCGAAGGAACGCCCGTCAAAACGCTCTCTCTTTTTCTCAAAGCCTCAAGATACTGCATAGTATCTTCTGTCATATCTTCCACAGAAACGTATTTGCTTGTTTTTTTGCTTGATATGTCAAATATCTTTTTCTCTGCCGCATTTAAAACTTCTTCTATATCCTCAGGGTCATCATAGCAGGATTCCGCAATTTCGGCAGATATACCGATAAGCTCTCTCAAAAGCGATTTTTTGTATATGATTTCTGCGTAAAATTTGGCATTTGCAGGAGCCGGAAGATAGTCTATGATGCTCGTTAAATAGGATATTCCTACTTTTTCAAACAGACCTTTTTCATCAAGGGCGTTTTTTACGGTTATAAAGTCAAACGGGGTGTTGTTTGAGTAGAGTTCTTTTAAAATTTCAAACAGATGGGCATTTCTTTCGTCATAGAAATCTTTGGAATCAACTATCTCAAATACATCTGTAAATTTTGAGTTATCCAAAAAGAGAGAGCACAAAAGCGCTCTCTCGGCTTCTATTGATTGAGGGTAGGTTCTTAAAGACCTATTGCTCATCAGCAGGTTTTACAACAACTTTGAAAGAAGCTTTAATGTCTCTGTATATGGCAATTTCAACATCGTGCTCGCCGACTGTTTTGATACCGCCATCAGGCAGCTTTATATCCTTTTTGTCTATTCCTTTGGCTTTGTCCTTAATCTGCTCAAAAATATCCGCTGCCGTAACGGAACCGAACAGCCTGCCCTTTTCTCCGGCTTTTGCTTCGACCTCAACGGTTATGCCGTCCAAAGCCTCTTTTATTTTATTTGCAGATTCTATTCTTTTTTCTACCTTTCTTAGAATGCTCTGCCTTCTCTCCTCAACAAGTTTGAGGTTATTTTTCGTAGCCTGCAAAACCTTGCCCTTAGGGATGAGGTAATTTCTTGCATATCCGTCTTTAACCTCTTTTATGTCTCCCGCATATCCGAGATTTTCCACATCTTCAAGAAGAACTATTTTCATTTTAACCTCCTATCCCTTCAACTTCCTGCTGACGGTAAACGGCATTAAAGCCATATATCTTGCCCTTTTAATGGCTTTTGTCAGCATTCTTTGATGTTTTGCGCAGGTTGCCGTTGTTTTTCTTCCTATTATTTTATACCTCTCGGTTACATATCTTGAGAGCAAACCGGTATCCTTATAATCTATCTCGTCCATCTTGTTTGAGCAAAAATGACAAAATTTCTTTTTCGGGTATCTGAAAAACCTTTTTTTTCTTTTATTATTGTACATCTATCTTTACCTCCATAATTTTTAAAACGGTATATCTTCGTCTTCCGCCGGTGAGGCGATGTCAGAATCCGCAGCATCGGCAGACTTGGTTTTATAAGACAAAAATTGAAAGTTGTTCAACACTATTTCGTGCTTTGAGCGCTTGTTTCCGTTGTTATCTTCCCAACTTCTGAAACGCAGCCTTCCCTCGATAAAAACGGGTGAGCCTTTTTTTAAGTATTCTGCTATCGTCTCAGCCTGTCTGCCGAAAGAAACAACATCAACAAAAAGCGTCTCTGTTTTCTGGTTTCCCGAATCGTCCCTGCCAATCGGCGTATTAACCGCCAACCCGAAAGATGCTATCCCCAAACCGCTCGGCGTATATCTTAATTCGGGGTCACGCGTAAGATTCCCCATCAAAAAAACCTTATTCAGATTCGCCATTATCTTCTTTCTCTTTCTGTTTTTGATAGCCTGCAATGTCTTTTTTGAGCATCGTCGTCGTCATAAACCTCAAGATATCCTCTTTGATTCTCATCTTCTCTTCCAATATCTTCGGCAAGCCGGGCTGCGCCTTAAAGTGAACAAGAACATAATACCCCTGCTTAAATTTTTTAATAGGGTAAGCCAAGGTTCTTTTCTGCCAAACCTCGTTTTTAAGCAGTTCTCCGCCTGATTTTGTGATAAGCGATGCCATATCGTCCGTAATGGATTTCAACTCTTCTTCTGCAAGAGTCGGTCGGACGATGTAGAGTAGCTCGTAATAATTCATACAACCTCCTTTTGGTCAAATGGCTTCCCTTTAAGTATTTTTTTGGGAAGCAAGGAATTAGCCTTTAATAATACTCAAACAAAACAAAAAAATCAAATAGTTTGAAAATATTTCATCAAGACCGAATAAATACGTTCTATCCAAGTTCCACAAAAAACTTGCGCTTTTTTCCGTTTTGTTTTAAATTTCTAAAGTTTAAAAAGAATTATCGTTTAAGGGGGGAGCGTTGAAAATTTCAGAAATTTTAAAGGAAAAAAGCCAGACAATATCTTTTGAATTTTTCCCGCCAAAGAAAATCGAGAACGAGCAAACGTTATTTAATACAATTGAAATTTTAAAAGATTACAAACCGGATTTTGTTTCCATAACATACGGAGCAGGCGGAGGCACAAAAGATAAAACCCTTGAGTGGACGCTTAGGCTAAAAAACGAATATTCGCTTAATCCTATGATGCATTTAACCTGCGTCACATCAACAAAAAGCGGTATTGACGGGATTGTTGATGCTCTTTTAAAGGGCAATATAGACAATATTCTCGCCCTAAGAGGGGATTTGCCTCAAGATTTAAAAGACAATAAGATGGAGTTTAAGTATGCCTATCAACTCGTTGAATACTTAAAAAACAAAGGCGAATTTTCAATCGGTGTTGCAGGCTATCCCGAAGGACATCCCGAATCAAAAACCCTCGAAGAAGATGTCGAATATCTGAAGATGAAGATAGAGGCGGGCGGGCAATTTATAATAACACAACTGTTTTTTGACAATGTTCATTTCTTCTCTTTTTTGGACAGGCTTGAAAAACATAAAATAGATGTTCCTGTTTTGGCAGGAATTATGCCGGTATTGAATATTTCTCAAATGCAGAGGTTTGTCGATATGTGCCAGGCGAGCATACCAAACAAACTAAGAGAAAATCTTAGCGGCAAAAGCAAGGAGGATATGTATAAAATCGGCGTGGAGTATGCTATAAAGCAGTGTGAAGAGTTAATAGAAAACGGCGTTAAAGGGCTGCATTTTTATACGCTAAATAAATATAACGCAACAAAAGACATTCTTGAGGCTTTAAACCTTTAAATTAGTCGGATGTCCGTTGGAACGCTGCCTCAAGTCAAACGTTTTGAATGTGAAATGATATAAAACACTTGAAAAGACAAAAAGTATTACTATAATTTCGCTTTGCTTGTTTTTTAGGAGCTGATTTTGGAAATTTCCTGTATAGTTTTGTGCGGCGGTCAATCGAGAAGAATGGGGACAAATAAGGCGTTAATAAAGATTGACGGCGTTGCTATTATAGAAAGGGCTATTCAAGAGTTAAAAAAAATATCTAAAAATATTGTTGTGGTGGTTGACAAAAAGGAAAAGTATGCTCAAATTACTAAATATGAAGGTGTTAAAATTTTCGAGGATGAAAATAGAGATGTTGGGCCCGTTGAGGGTATGCGAATCGGGCTTAAACATATAGACAAACATAGCGCCTTCATATGCGCCTGTGATATGCCTTTTATTCAAGGTGATTGCGTGAAAGAACTTTACGGCTACAAAACGAATGATATATATTGTGTGGTTCCTCGTGTAAACGGGAAATTACATCCTCTACACGGCATTTATGACAAAAAAGCCTACGGAGTGCTATCCGATATGGTTAAAACGGATAAAAAAAGGATAGTGTATCTGTTTGATAGAGCAAAAACAGAGATAGTGGAAGTTTGCGATTGCAATTTGGAACTATCTTTAACTAACGTAAACAATCCTGAAGACCTTGAGAGTATAAAGAAAAGGGGTGTTGTGTATGGATAGAATGGTTAGTAAAGAGGTGTTTAGTAAGGTCATCGACGAGGGAAAGAAGAAGGGCTATGTAACATACGACGAGATAAACGACATTCTGCCGGAAGGCATAAGCGTTGATGACATCGACTCCCTTATGCAAACCTGTGACGATATGGATATAAGCATCATCGATACGGACAAGGTTTCGCTTGATGATTTAAACCTCAAAAAGAGTTTGAAGATTGAAGAATCCGAGGAGATAAGCAGCGCAATAAGGATGTATTTAAGAGAGATGGGCAACATTTCCCTTTTAAGCAGAGAAGAAGAGATTGAGATTGCAAAGGAGATAGAGGAACACAAAAGCAATCTGACAAGAAGAATAATAGAGATACCCTTTACCTGTTCCAGCATAGTTAAGTTAAAAGAGGATATTCTTGCGGGTGAAGCAAAAGTTAAAAATATATCCAACGCACTGGATTTGACATATGACGACGGGAATGATGATTCTGACGAAGACCACACATCGAAAGAAACGTTTATCAAGATACTCGACGGAATCATAGAAAAATACTATATGCTCGAAAAAGCAGACTCCCAAGACGATAAATATGCCATTAAAGAAAGCATTTTTAACGATTTTCTCGACATTTCTTTAAGCGACAGATTTATAAACAAGATGATAGATTCGTTTAAAGAAGAGGTTTTTAGAAATAAAGAGATGGAAAACAGGGACGAGCTGCTCGATATGCTCTCTGAGATAGAAAAGGAAAAAATACGTGTTGAAAACGCCAAGCAAAAAATGATTAAAGCAAATTTAAGGCTCGTTGTATCCATAGCAAAAAAACACCTAAACAGAGGGCTCTCTTTTTTGGATTTGATACAAGAGGGCAACATAGGTCTTATGAAATCGGTAGATAAATTCGATTACAGAAAGGGCTTTAAATTTTCAACATACGCTACTTGGTGGATAAGACAGTCCATCTCAAGGGCAATAGCAGACCAGGCAAGAACAATCAGAATCCCCGTTCATATGATTGAAACAATAAATAAAATTGTCAGGGCTTCAAAGCTGTTGATACAAAAATACGGAAGAGAGCCTACAACGCCGGAATTGGCGGAATATCTCAATATGGATGCCGATAAAATAAAAGGAATAATAAAAATAGCCAAAGAACCCATCTCGTTGGAGACACCCGTCGGAGACGACAACGATACCCACCTCGAAGATTTTATTGAAGACAAAAAGGCAAAGCTGCCCATCGACGTTACAATAGAAGAGAGCCTGAAAGAAAAAATAGAGGATGTGTTTTCAACTTTAACCGAAAGGGAAGAAAAGGTTTTGAGAATGAGATTCGGCATAGGAGACGGCTCCGACCATACACTCGAAGAGGTGGGTAGAGTGCTTGGAGTAACAAGAGAAAGGGTCAGACAGATAGAGGCAAAAGCCATTAGAAAATTGAGGCATCCCAAAAGAAGCAGGGAGCTCGCGAGCTTCAACGAGTGAGAATAAATAAATTTATAGCAAGCTGCATAAACGTATCAAGAAGAGATGCGGATAAACTCATTAAAAACGGACGCATAAAACTAAACGGCAGAACTTTATACGATTTTGTTCAAATAGACCCCCTGCAGGATATCGTTGAGTTGGACGGTGAAATATTAAGCCTTCAAAAGGATAAACTATATTTCGCTTTTAATAAGCCGCCGTTTGTATTGAGCGCCACAAAAGACAGCACGAATAAGGCTGTTGTGTGCGACTATTTTAAAGACATAGACTCTAAACTAATCTGCGTGGGAAGGCTTGATTACCTCTCTGAGGGGCTGCTGATTGTTACAAATGACGGCGAGTTTGCAAACAAAATTATGCACCCGAGATTTAAGATAAGAAAAACCTACCTTATAAAAACCAAAGAACCCCTCAATAAAAGCACTCTAAATAAACTTGCCGAGGGCGCACATCTCGAAGACGGGTTTTTTAAACCTCTAAGCGCCAAACAAACAAAAGACCCTCTATGGGTTGTGGTTTCCATAGACAGCGGTAAAAACAGAATCCTAAGAAGACTATTTGCTTATTTTGACATACCTTTATCAAGGCTTAAAAGAATAGCCATAGGCAACATAGAGTTAGGCTCTCTCAAAGCCGGGGAGTATAGAGCGCTCACAACCGACGAAGTGCAAAACATACTGTCCCCAAAATAAAAAAGGTTGAATTTTGCTTAATTTGTAAGTTATTAATTAACTTCCTTATTTTTATATATGATTTTTTACAGATATTCTATTGACATAAGACTTCTTTAGTGTAGAATTCTCATTGGCTTATATGGAAAATAATTTTAAGGAGGTTGGAGTATGCTCGAATGGCTGACTGCTGGCGTAACCGTCTTTATTACGGTAATCCTATTTGCCGTTATACTTGGTTTGGCGCTATACCTGTCTCCTAAAAGGGACTATTTTGTTA
Source organism: Desulfurellales bacterium (assembly GCA_027035575.1). GTDB lineage: Bacteria > Campylobacterota_A > Desulfurellia > Desulfurellales > Hippeaceae > S144-51. The sequence goes on from JALVUQ010000048.1 coordinate 30,117, forward strand.
AGTCCCAGGTGTATGAATGCGGTATTTTCCCCGTAGCCGAGATTAGCAATTTCAATATCAGATTCTTCATAATAGCAATTATATTCACACTCTTTGATATTGAAGCCGTATTCTTATATCCCTGGGCAGTTGACTTTAAGGGGCTTGGTATGCTGGGAGTTATAGAAATGTTTCTTTTTCTTTTCCTTGTTTTTGTAGGGTGGATTTACGCCTACAAGAAAGGAGCTTTAGAATGGCAGTAGATGTTTTGGGACCCAAGAATGTTGTTGTTACCGCCAAGCTCGACAAACTTGTCAGTTGGGGTAGAAGATGGTCGTTTTGGCCTCTTACTTTTGGTTTGGCTTGTTGCGCCATCGAAATGATGGCAACAGCCGCTAGTCGTTTCGATATGTCTCGAATAGGCGCTGAGGTTTACAGACCCTCTCCGAGACACGCAGATTTAATGATAGTAGCGGGAACCCTGACAAAGAAAATGGCTCCTGTTTTAAGAAGACTGTATGACCAGATGCCGCATCCCAAATGGGTTATTTCAATGGGCAGTTGTGCAAACTCAGGCGGTATATTCGATACATACAGCGTAACGCAGGGGGTAGATTTAATCGTTCCTGTGGACATCTATGTTCCCGGCTGTCCTCCTACACCGGAAACTCTATACGATGCCCTGCTGAAGTTGCAGGATAAGGTAAGAAAGGGAGGGTCACTCAATGCTTGATGAAAAGATTATTGCAAGTTTACAGAACAGATTTAAAGAAAATATTGTCGAGGTCGGTGAATCGTGCGGAGATTCGATTGTTACCGTTGAACTTAACTCGCTTCACGATGTTCTGTCTTTTTTAAAAAAAGAGCTCTCTTTCGACTATCTCCTTTTCATAACAGCTACCGACAACCCGAAAAGAGAGGGAAAACGTTTTGATGTTGTCTATCAGTTACGTTCGACAGAGACATTGGACGAAATCAGAATAAAGGCTGCTGTTGAAGAGGGTGAAGAGGTTGAAAGCGTAACTGATATATGGGTATCCGCAATAGGGGATGAATGTGAAACCTACGATATGTTCGGTATATGGTTCAAAAATCACAAAGGACCCGGAGGCGAAGGATTGAGAAGAGCCTTTATGCCGGATGACTGGAATGGCCACCCGCTCAGGAAAGATTATCCGCTCAAAGGGGACGATTTCTCCGACCAATGGGTAGAAAAACTATTGCCTGAGGGACAACGCCATCAACCTGATCACACAAGGATGCCTTAGGGGGTAAGATGAGTAGTTCAGATATTAGAACCGTAGAACTTAATATGGGTCCTCAACACCCGAGTACACACGGAGTTTTGAGACTTATATTGAGGATAAACGGTGAAAAGATAGAAAATATTTTTCCGAGAGTGGGTTATCTGCACAGAGGCATTGAAAAGCTCGCCGAGAATATGACCTACCAGCAGTTTACTCCGGTTACGGACAGACTTGATTACGTCTATAGTATGAACAACAACTTCGCTTACGCCTCATCCGTAGAAAAACTTCTCGGTGTTACAGACCAGGTTCCCGAAAGAGCTCAATACATCAGGGTCATTGTTGCCGAGCTCGACAGAATAGCAAATCACCTCGTATGGCTTGCAACACACGCGCTTGATATAGGAGCTATGACACCCTATTTCTACTGTATGAGAGAAAGGGAGCTAATCCTCGATATGTTTGAAGAAATATCAGGTGCAAGGCTGTTGTACAACTATGTGAGGATAGGCGGCGTTGCCAAAGACATAACTCCGCGTTTTACGGATATGCTTAAAGAATTTGTCAAGATTTTCCCCAAAAGATGGAAAGAGTATGATACTCTGCTTACCAAAAACCGCATCTGGATGAAAAGAACCAAGGATGTTGCCGTTATAAGCACAGAAGACGCCATTAATTGGGGATTGTCAGGACCTTCGTTAAGAGGCAGCAATATGGAGTGGGATTTAAGGAAAAAGAAACCCTATTCGGTCTATCCCGAGCTTGAGTTTGATATTCCTTACTATTCCGAAGGTGATGTTTATGCAAGATACTTGGTCAGAATGGAAGAGATGCTGCAAAGCAACAGAATACTCGAACAGTGTATAGAAAAAATCCCGGACGGTCCCACAATGATGGATGATTTTAAAAAGGTATCAAAACCGATTAAGCCTCCTGCAGGAGAGGCGTACGGATACAACGAGGTGCCCGGCGGCGAGCTTGGTTTTTATATCGTAAGCGAAGGAAAAAACAAGCCCCACAGAATGAAAATCAGGGCTCCGTCTTTTGTTCATGCATATGCCATTCCTTTTGCATCAAAAGGATATCTGATTTCCGATGTTGTGGCGGTTATAGGAAGTTTTGACGTTGTATTCGGTGAATGCGATAGGTAGTGAGGTGAAAATATGATGGTTGTAATATGGGGTGTGGTTAAATTTATTGTACTGCTTGTGCTTCTGAGTGTTTACGTTTTATTTATGACCTGGTTTGACAGAAAGGTCATCGCAAGGATGCAAAACAGGGTAGGACCGAAATTAATCGGTTTTCACGGATTATGGCAACCTCTGGCAGACACTATTAAATCTTTTTGGAAAGAAGACTCTATTCCAAGAGGTTCTTACAGATTTTTGTTTTGGTTGGCACCGATAATATTTACAACGTGCGCCTTTGCCATTTCTTTTGTAGTTCCTTTTGCTCCCCCTATTAAAATAGCCGGGGGCGTACTGCATTTTTCGGTTGTCAATATCAATGTTGCCGTTTTGTTTGTCTTTGCATTTTTGGGACTTGCATCTTTTGGTGTATTGTTTGCCGGAATAGCATCCGGCGGCTCAAAATATCCCTACATTGGCTCTCAAAGGGAGGGGGCACAGATGATAAGCTACGAAATTATTCTCGCTCTTACTCTGTTAAATCCGATTCTTATGAGCCAATCCTTAAATTTTGAAACAATAGTGGCAGCTCAAACGCACCACCTATGGTATGCTTTTTACCAACCGGTTGCTTTTGTGTGCTACCTTATTGCTATGTTTGCCGTTTCTGCCAAGGTTCCTTTTGATTTACCCGAAGCGGAATCGGAGATTTGCTGCGGCTATTTTGTTGAGTATTCAGGAATGAAAATGGGACTTTTCCCCTTTGCCCAGTATATCGTTCTTCTTGTGATGTCGGCTATTATGGTTTTGATGTTTTTGGGCGGTTGGACAGGTCCTTTTTGGAGCGGCGGATTTATCGCAGGGTTTATATGGTATTGGGTTAAGGTAGCCTTCTTCGTATTCCTGTTTACCTGGGCGTGGGGCACACTGCCGAGGTACAGATACGACCAGCTTATGGATATAGGTTGGAAAATACTGCTTCCCATATCCGTATTGAACATATTCTGGACAGGCTTTGCTCTATCGGCTCATCTGCCGTTCTTTTAATTAGGAGGTTTTTATGTTCTTTAACGATTTGAGAAAAGGTTTTGCGCTTACATTCAAATATCTCTTCAAAAAACCCGTAACGGAAAACTATCCTTACGAAAAAATAGAGATGCCCGAAAGAGCAAGATGGCTGCACCGCTTCTATCCCGATAAGTGCATAATGTGTAAACTCTGCGAAAATATTTGTCCTCCGAAATGCATAGCCGTAGGAATAGGCAAAAACCCCGAGGGCAAAAGAGAACTGAGGGGTTATGATATCAAAATTGACAGATGTATCTTCTGCGGGCTTTGCGTTGAGGTTTGTCCGACAAAAGCCATTACTATGACGGATGTCCACGAATTTGCCGATTCCAACAGAAATAAGTTTCACTTCAATATGGAACAGCTGTCTCATACGGGCGAAGAAGAACAGAAAAAGGTGGGGTAATTATGACTCAAATAGTATTTTTTATTTTATCCTTAGGCACGATTATCGGCGCTTTAGGCACAATTTTGTGCAAGAATGCATACTACAGTGCGATGTGGATGATTTCAGCCTTCGTGAGCTTGGCAGGACTCTTTGTTATGCTCAACGCTCCGTTTGTAGCTATGCTTCAGATTATTGTTTATGCAGGCGCCATAGCAATTTTAATACTGTTCGTTATGATGCTTATGGATAGGAGGGTGTTGAATAACAAACAAAGATTCAATCCTCAGTATTTCTGGGGCATCATTCTCGGTGTCGGACTGTTTAGCGATTTGGCTGTTTTGGCTTTCAAGTTCAGGATAAACATATCAAATGCCGGAAAAAGCCTGACGCTTCACGGCAGCAACACAAAGATGGTGGGCGATGTGCTGTTTAAACACTACCTGTTTCCCTTCGAGATAATTGCCATTATTCTGCTTATTGCTCTTATCGGCGCCATCGTTTTAACCAAGAAAGATGAAGAGGAGGCAAGATAATGCTCATCGAATATATGATTGTGTCTGCGCTGTTGTTTGCCATAGGAGCTACCGGGGCAATGATAAGAAGAAATTTTATCGTTATCCTGATGTCTTTGGAACTTATGCTTAACGGCGCAGGTATGTTGCTGATAACAATGTCTTATTATCTCGGCAATGTATCGGGTCAAATAATGTTCATATTTGTGGCTGCGGTGGCTGCATCGGAAACAGCAATAGGTTTGGCGATTGTTGTTATGATGTACAAGAGGAAGGGAAGTATCGATATAAACGACTTCTCTATGCTAAAGAAATAAAAAGGGGATAAATGATGAGCGTAATTTTATTATTTGTTGTTTTAGCGCCTTTAACGGGCTTTTTAATCAACGGTCTGTTTGGCAAATGGACAAAGCCTTATGCCGGCGTTATAGCATCACTTGCTCTGGCGACCTCGTTTATACTCGGACTTTTCCCTATTATGTCCGTGCTCAACGGACACATAGTGGAATACACATACTACACCTGGTTGCCCTTCAAAGAAGTTAGTGTTCCTTTCGGACTAAGGGTTGACGCTTTAAGCGCTGTTATGCTCTTTGTGGTTACATTTGTTTCAACTATGATTCACATCTACTCCATAGGGTATATGCACGGCGACAAAGGGTACTCGAGGTTTTTCGCATATTTGAACCTCTTTGTAACCTCAATGCTTCTGCTTGTTTTGGGTAACAGCTATCTTCTTATGTTTGTCGGATGGGAAGGCGTTGGTCTTTGTTCTTATCTGCTTATCGGCTTCTGGTATGAAAAAGATACCGCCTCAGATGCCGGAGAAAAGGCATTTGTTGTCAATAGAATAGGCGATGCCGGTTTTATTATCGGTGTTTTATTCATTATTTATCACTTCGGAAGTGCAACATACGCAGATGTGTTTCCGAGAGCGCATCAGGTATTAAACACAACAAGCGCAACTATTATAGGACTTGCCCTGTTTTTGGGAGCGATGGGAAAATCGGCTCAGTTTCCTTTGTATATCTGGCTTACGGACGCAATGGAAGGTCCTACTCCGGTTTCATCCTTGATTCACGCCGCAACTATGGTTACCGCCGGTGTTTATATGGTTGCCCGCTCCAACGCTATCTACTCTATGGCTCCGATAGCACAGGAGGTCGTTGCCAGCATCGGAGCGTTTACGGCATTTTATGCGGCAACTATGGCTTTGACCCATAAAGATATTAAAAGAATTCTTGCCTACTCAACGCTATCTCAGTTGGGATATATGTTTATAGGTGTCGGTGTAGGTGCTTACTGGACAGGAATGTTTCACCTTATGACTCACGCATTCTTTAAAGGTTTGCTGTTCCTCGGAGCCGGTGCGATTATGCACTCTATGAGAGGCTTGCTCTCCATAGATTTAATGGGCGGTTTGAAAAAATATATGCCTCAAACGGCAGCATTGATGATTATAGCCTCACTTGCCATATCCGGAATACCGCCGTTTGCCGGATTTTTCTCCAAAGACGCAATTTTAGCGCACGCCTTGGAATTCGGACATCCCTACATCTGGATAGTGGGAGAAATTACGGCGTTTTTAACGGCATTTTATATGTTCAGATTTGTATTCAGCGTATTTTACGGCGAAGAGAAGGTGCCGGGTTTATATCACGAACTGCATACGCACGAAGCACCCTCAGTTATGACCATACCTATGTGGGTTTTGGGTATTATGTCAATTATAGGCGGACTTGTAGGTCTTCATATCGGCGGTGTTATTCCGTTTAAGCACCTTGTTACACAGATAGCCCCAAGCACACCGATAGCCGACAAAGCCGAATACCCCGAAAGCCTTTTGATAGGAATATCCGTGACAATGGGACTTTTGGGTATATTCAGTGCTTGGATTATATACATTAAAAAACTCATCACGGCAGAAAAGATTGCAAAAACATTCAAACCGATATACACGCTGCTTGCCAACACATACTACGTTGACGAGTTTGTGTATTGCTGTATAGTCAAGCCGTTTTGGTGGATATCCACAAACCTGTTATGGAAAATCGTCGATGTTGAAATTATAGATAAAGGCGGAGTTGACGGAACGGGTTGGGTTGCAGGCAGAATAGGTTATCTTTTGAGATTCTTGCAAACCGGATTTATCAATAACTATGCATACTGGATAAGCTTCGGCATCATAGTGCTGAGCGGATGGTACATAGTTAAAATTATCTAAAGGAGTTTAAGGTATGAATCAGCTTCATTTTCCTATTCTATCACTAATAACGTTTTTACCTCTCGCCGGTGCTATACTGATAGCCTTTATCAACGAAAAAAACGAAAATTTCATAAGATATTTCACATTCGGCATATTGGTGATAGATTTTATAATTTCACTACCTCTGTTTTTTGCATTCGACCCCTCGACATACCATATGCAGTTTGTTGAAAGGATGCCTTGGATTAAATCCCTCGGCTTTCAATACTACGTAGGGGTTGACGGCATAAGTCTGTTTCTTGTTTTGTTGACGACATTTCTTACACCCATTGCTCAGCTTTCCACCTGGAAAGCGGTTAACAAAAAGGTTAAGCTGTTTAATATAGTCATTCTATTTATGCAAACCGGAATGCTCGGCGTGTTCATATCTTTGGATATGTTCCTGTTTTATGTATTCTGGGAAGTTCAGCTCATCCCTATGTATCTTATGATAGGTATCTGGGGCGGACCTAACAGGGTTTTTGCCACAATGAAATTCTTCTTATATACCTTTGCCGGAAGTGTGTTGATGATGGTAGCCATTATGGCTTTGTACTTCCTGAATCACCACTACACCGGTGTTTATACATCGGATATGGTTAAATTGATGTCAACGCCTCTGCCGGCGCACATTCAACTCTGGTTGTTTTTGGCGTTTTTTGTTGCCTTTGCAATCAAGGTCCCTATGTGGCCGTTCCACACGTGGCTGCCTTGGGCACACGTCGAAGCTCCGACGGCAGGCTCGGTTTTGCTTGCAGGCGTCTTGTTGAAAATGGGAACATACGGATTTTTAAGATTTAATCTGCCGATGTTTCCCGATATGACACACGCTTTTGCCGTCTTAGTTATAGTGCTTGCCATAATAGGCATATTTTACGGTGCGTTTGTGGCAATGGTTCAACCCGACATTAAAAAACTTGTTGCTTACTCCTCCGTATCCCACCTCGGCTATTCTATGCTGGGTATGTTCGCTTTGACCCAGGTCGGAATGGAGGGTTCTATTTTACAGATGTTAAACCACGGCATATCAACCGGCGCCCTCTTCTTGGCTGTCGGTATAGTGTATGAAAGAAGACATACAAGGTTGATTTCCGAATACGGCGGATTGGCTTCGTTGGTTCCGGTTTTTGCAACGTTCTTTATGATATTCACGCTATCGTCCATAGCCGTACCGGGAACAAACGGTTTTGTCGGTGAGTTTATGATACTGCTCGGTGCATTTTTATCGCATCCTGTTTACGGCATTATCGTGGCTTTCGGCGGACTATTTTCAGCCGTTTATATGTTGACTATGTATAAAAGAGTTGTGTTTTTAAAGGTTACAAACCCCAAGAATTTAGAGCTTGAGGATATGAGCAAACGTGAGTGGGCTTATATGGTGCCGCTGGTGCTTTTTGTATTCTGGATAGGTTTGTATCCCAATACATTCCTCTCAAAGATGAGGGTTTCTGTGGAGCATTTGTTAAAACAAACAAACAGAACCGTTCAAGTAAGTATGACATCCAAGCAAATTCAACCTGTTAAAACGGTAGTGGTCAAAAAAGGCTAAAGGGGAGTGGGTATGCTTTATTCAATGAAAGATTTGGTGGCGATTGTGCCGGAGTTGATAGTAACTGCATTTGCTTTTGCTATCTTGCTGATAGACTTGTGGCTCCCTAAAAGGATGAAAGGGTTTAACGGCATTTTAGCCCTCGTAGGAGTGCTGGTGGCTGTAGGTGTCACTATCTCTATGTACAACCTTAATGCTGTTGCATTTCACGGTATGGTTGTAATGGACAGGGCTTCAAATTTTGCAAACATTGTAATTCTTCTTGTTACTTTTGTCGTAATAATTATGGGCTTTGATTTTCTCAACAGAGAAAACATAAATATCGGAGAATACTACGAAATTATGCTCTTTTCGGTTGTTGCAATGATGGTTTTGGCATCATCTTACAATCTTATTACTATATTCATAGCCATCGAGACGCTTTCCATAGGTATGTACATCCTCACGGGTTTTCTTAAAAATAAGAACGAAAGCGTTGAAGGAGCTATGAAGTACTTTATTCTGGGCTCTTTCGCATCTTCGTTCCTTGTTTTAGGCATCGGTTTGCTCTACGGACTGTTCGGAAGCGCTGATTTGAATGTTATAAAAAGCGCACTTTCAGGTGCGGACAGCCTGCACAAATGGGTAACGATTCTCTCTTTTCTGCTTATTTTTGTTGGATTCGGATTCAAAATCGCAGCCTTTCCGTTTCACTCCTGGACGCCGGATGTTTATGCGGCAGCTCCAACACCGGTCAGCGCATTTATGTCCATAGCCCCGAAAGTAGCGGGCTTTTTGGTCTTGATGCGGTTTCTTGTTGTGGGTATGGCTCCCATCCAGGTTGAGTGGAGCAAAGTTTTATGGATAATTGCAGCTTTGACGATGACCTTCGGTAACACCGTAGCTTTGTGGCAAAAAGACCTAAAAAGGCTTCTCGGTTATTCTTCAATAGCGCACGCAGGATATATGCTTGTGGGTATCACAGCGGCAAATGCTCTCGGTTACGGAGCTGTTATGTTCTATCTGTTCGGATACCTGTTTATGAACCTCGGAGCCTTTGCTGTTGCCGAGTTTATCAGCACGAAAGAAGACAGAGGCACGGAGATAGAAAATCTAAGGGGTATGGGATATAGGTATCCTCTGATTGGGCTGGCTATGCTTATGTTTATGTTCTGCCTTGCGGGAGTACCTCCGACAGTCGGATTTATAGGAAAGTACTATCTGTTTTCCGCTGCCGTAAAATCCCACCTATACTGGCTTGCCGTTATAGGCGTTATAAACAGTGCCATCTCGGCATACTTCTATCTCAATATCGTTGTGACAATGTATATGAAAGGTGAGCCCGAGAATCCTCCGGCTGTTTTAAACAGCCTTCCTTTGAAAATAGTTGTTCTTGTCGGAGCCTTGGGCGTTGCATACATAGGTGTTTTCCCCGGCTCTTTGCTTGATGTTGCACTTAAATCCATAACCTTCTAAAGGTTTTAGGGCGAAGGTTAACCACCTTCGCCTTTTTTCACGCTTCTTTTTCTTGACAAAGATTTACCATAAAGTATAACCTAAACAGTTACTTAAAGAGGTGTGAGTATGGATGTATTTGAAAAAACCGACAAATTTATAATGAACACCTACAAGCGCTTCCCCGTTTTCTTCACAAAAGGAGAGGGTGTTTATCTTTTTGACGATAAAAACAACAGATATTTGGATTTTCTGGCAGGTATAGCCGTTAATATACTGGGGCATTCACACAAAGTAATAACTCAAGCCATAGAAAAACAATCAAAAAAGCTTATACACGTTTCAAATCTATACTATATCAAAGAACAGGCGGATTTGGCTTGCCTGCTTGTTGAAAATTCCTGCAGCGATAAGGTCTTTTTCTCAAATTCGGGTGCCGAGGCAAATGAAGCAGCCATAAAGCTTGCAAGACTCTACGGCAAAAAAGAGAGATACAAAATCATAACTATGAAAAACTCATTTCACGGAAGAACAATAACTACACTTTCGGCGACAGGTCAAACCAAATATCAAAAGGGCTTTGAACCGATGACACCCGGCTTTTCCTATGCACAATTCAATGATTTTGAGGATTTGAAAAAACAAATTGACGATAAAACCTGTGCCGTCATTGTTGAATTTATACAAGGCGAAGGCGGAATAAATACGGCAAGCTCTCAATATATCTCAGATACATATAAACTGTGCAAAGAAAAGGACATTCTGTTTATAGCAGACGAGATTCAAACCGGTATGGGCAGGACGGGCAAACTGTTTGCATACGAACACTACGGCGTTGAGCCGGATATAATAACAATGGCAAAGGCTCTTGGCGGCGGCTTGCCGATAGGAGCAACCCTTGCAAAAGAAGAGATAGCTAAAGTGTTCACATACGGAACACACGGTTCGACTTTCGGCGGTAGTCCGTTTGTCAGCTATGTGGCATTTAACGTGTTAAAATATGTTTTGGAAGAGGGGCTGGCAAAAAAAGCTGAAGAAAAAGGCATTTATCTCATAAAAAATCTAAAAAGCCTCATTAAAAACAAAAAAGATATTGCGGGAATAGACGGATTCGGGCTAATTATCGGTCTGCATACAAAAAGCGGTGAGTATGCAAATGAATTAGTCTTAAAAGCGCTGGAAAACAAAATCTTAATCGGCAAAGCCGGAGATTGCAGCATTAGATTTGAGCCGCCGTTAATTGTTGAGAAAGAACATATAGACACGGTTTTAGAATTTTTGGATAAAAACCTATGAAACTATCCGAAGATGTAATACAAAGGCTTTCGGAACAAATAAGCACGGTTTTCGGAATAGGCTATACTGTCTATGCTCCGGGAACGATTGGCAGCCTATTCGGGCTTTTGCTCTATATGTTTATAAAAGATTTGCCGATTGTGTGGTATGTGACATTTATTGTAGTCCTCTTTCTTATCGGCGTGCTGGTTAGCGATGTAATGGAGGATGTGTACGGAATAAAAGACCCGTCGTTTGTTGTAATAGACGAGGTTGTGGGTATGCTTATTTCTATGATAGCCATCCCCTATTCCCCTCTTGTTGCGATACTCGGCTTCCTGCTTTTTCGGATAATAGACATAACAAAAATCCCGCCTCTTAATTGGCTTGAGAAGCTGCATGGGGGGTTTGGTATTATGATTGACGATGCCGTAGGCGGCTTAATCGTAAATATCATATTGCAGGTGTTGTTCAGGTGAACATTTCCGTTGTGTGTACAAGTTTAAACGATATATGCGGAATAGACAAAACCATACTTTATCAATCGGGTGTCAATATCGTATCATTTTTATCCGTTGGCAGCTCTGTCGATACCCTTAAAAACGCCTTGAAATACTCCTTTGAAAACTCTGACGGGGTTTGTGTCATCTACTCAAAACAGAGCTGGTCTAACCTTCAAAAAGCAATGCTTATGGAGTTTGAAAGAAGCAGCGTTTTTGTTGAGGCAAAAACTCCCTATGTCATAGCAAACGGCTTTCAAGAGATTGTTGAGGGTGTATATTTCGACACCGTTTACGATAAACCGTTTGTGTTTGTATCGAACGAGCTGAAAGAGGGTATAAATATAGACATAATCAGCTCTCTGTTTTTAGAAAAACTCGCAAGGGTAGGTATTTTTGACGAACAGATTCAAAGCACAGACAGCGTATTCATCGATGAGGTTGAAACCGTAATGGTTACGGATTTTGCAAACATAAACAGGCTGATAGAACCCGCAAAACAGAACAAAATCTATACCACAAAAGGCGAATCGCCCGCTCTTTCTTTGTTTAACACCCTACAAGAAAAAAACGCAACGATTGTAACGGCTGAATCCTGTACATCGGGTATGATAGCAGCCTCAATAACCGATATACCGGGCTCTTCAAACTATTTTCTCGGGGGGTGCGCCACCTATTCCAACGAGTTTAAAAGCAGATTTATAGGGGTAAACACAAACACCCTAAACAGTTTCGGTGCTGTCAGCAAAGAGGTTGCGGTACAAATGGCAATAGGCGTTTTAAACAACTCGAATGCTGACTTCAGTGTTGCTGTTACAGGCATTGCAGGACCAAAAGGCGCAACAAAAGACAAGCCTGTGGGACTTGTTTACATATCCGCCGCATCAAGGTATAACACAAACGTAATAAAAAAGGTGTTTACAGGAAACAGGAAATTGATAAGACACAAAACAACGAAATTTGCTCTGCTCTTTTTACGGGATTTTATTTTAGCACAATGAGAGTATTCTTGGCAATAGAGCTTCCGAATCAAATAAAAAACAGCCTTAAAGAACTTATGTACAAGATGGAGCCATATTCAAAATACATCAAACTGACTCCGACTAACAACCTTCACTTCACGCTGAAATTCTTAGGGGAACAGAACGATTTAAGCATAGAAAGGATAAAAGAAACAGCAAAAAAAGAGATTGAACAAATAGAGGCTTTCAACATAAATATAGACAAAAGCGGCATCTTCGGCAGCATCAAAAACCCAAAGATAGTGTGGCTTGGTCAGGATAATGCAAATTTCGTTTCATCTGCAACAAGAATAAACAGTGCACTCGAAATGTTCAGGTTTGAACCAAAACCTCCCGTATGTCACCTGACAATAGGAAGGATAAAGCGTATATCCGCAGGCGATATTACGGAAGTTATAAAGATATGCAAAGATTTCGTCAGTAAAAATAACTTGCGTTTCTGCGCAAGCCGTGTATATTTATATAAAAGTATTCTTTCAAGAAACGGTGCAATATATGAAAAAATAGAAAATTTCAAAATGAAAGGGAGTTGTTGAGATGGACAAAAATAAACTTGAATCGTTGAATATGGCAATATCAAAAATCGAAAAGGCTTACGGCAAGGGCTCTTTAATGAAGCTCGGAGAAAAACAGGCTGTAGATGTCAATGTAATTTCAACAGGCGTTCTGTCTTTGGATTATGCGCTCGGCGTTTGCGGAATACCAAGAGGCAGAATAACGGAAATCTACGGTCCTGAATCAAGCGGTAAAACAACACTTGCTCTGCACTGCGTTGCAAGCGCACAAAAAGAGGGGGGCATAGCCGCTTTTGTTGATGCCGAACACGCCCTTGATGTAGCATATGCGCACAATTTGGGCGTAGATGTTGACAATCTATTGATAAGCCAACCCGATTCGGGCGAACAGGCGCTTGAAATTATAGACACCCTCATAAGAAGCAACGCCGTTGACATAATTGTTGTTGACTCCGTTGCAGCCTTGGTTCCCCAAGCGGAAATTGAAGGCAGTATGGGCGATTCGCACGTAGGATTGCAGGCAAGGCTGATGAGTCAGGCATTGAGAAAACTTACAGGGGCAATAAGCAAGTCGAATACGTCGGTTATATTCCTCAATCAGATAAGAATGAAAATCGGTGTTATGTTCGGCAATCCCGAAACAACAACAGGGGGAAACGCCCTTAAATTTTATGCCTCTGTCAGGATAGACATAAGAAAGCTCGGAGCATCCCTAAAAAACGGACAGGATGTTATAGGTAATCACACAAAGGTGAAGGTTGTAAAAAATAAAGTTGCTCCGCCGTTTAGAGAAGCAGAATTCGACATTATGTACGGAAGCGGAATAGACATATTCGGTGATTTGATCGATTTGGCGGTTAAACACGAAATAGTAGAAAAAAGCGGTTCGTGGTTTTCCTACAAAAACGAGCGCTTGGGGCAGGGTAAGGAAAAAGCCAAAGAGTTTTTAAAAGAAAGGGAAGATTTGGTTAAAGAGATTGAAACAAATGTCAGAGAAAAGTTGAACTGCTTCAAAAAACAAGATAACGAGGACAAAGATGAATCTTGATGAAATTTTGAAGATTGGCGTTGAAAAAGGAGCATCCGACGTCCATTTAAAAGTTGGCTCTGTTCCGCTTTTCAGAATAAATGCCGATATTGTAAAAAGCGAACTCGAGGCTATAACAAAAGAGGATTTCGAAGCCTTTATAGCGCAGATGAATATAGATAAATTCCTGCTTGATAAGCTTGCAGCAAACAGACAGGCTGATATAGGCTACGGTGTCAGCGGTGTAGGCAGATTCAGAGTAAACCTTTTTCACCAAAGAGGGACGCTTGCGGGCGTTTTCAGGTTTATACCGTTTGCAATCCCCTCTCTAAAGGAACTCAGACTTCCCGATGTCATAGAAACAATTGCAATGAAACCGAGAGGCTTGATACTCGTAACAGGAATAACGGGAAGCGGAAAATCAACAACGTTAGCCTCTATGGTTAATATTATAAATAAAAACAAACGCAAACACATTATCACCATAGAAGACCCTATAGAGTACCTCCATACAGACATAAACTCTTCGGTCATTCAAAGACAGGTGGGTTATGACACCGTAAGCTTTGCAAGCGGACTAAAGGGAGCATTAAGAGAAGACCCGGATGTCATTCTTGTGGGTGAGATGAGAGACAGGGAAACAATAACAACGGCAATTGAAGCCGTGGAAACAGGACATCTTGTTATGTCAACACTTCATACCAAAGATGCCACCGAAACCATAAACAGAATTATAGCATCGTTTGATTTAAATCAGCAGCACCAGATAAGGCTTGAGCTGTCTTCCACCATAGAAGCGGTTATTTCGCAAAGATTAATACCCAAAAAAGACGGAAACGGTATGGTTCCTGCCGTGGAAATTATGATAGCAACCGAGTTTGTTAGAGAGGCAATTCTCGATGCCGATAAAAGCATAAATATAAAAAGGTCTATAGAGATGAACGAGGATACATACGGAACGCAAACTTTTGACAAATCGCTTATGGAGCTTTACAAAGCCGGAGAAATTTCTCTGTCCAAAGCTCTTGAGTTTGCATCCAATCCTAATGACTTTGAGCTCAAGGTGCGCGGCATAGAATAATTATGAATAAGGAAAACAGGGCATTGAAATACGCACTGAACATACTAAACAAAAAAGACTATACTCATAAGGAAATGATTGACAAATTACGTTTAAAAGATTTTGACGAACAATCAATTGACGAAACGATGCGATACCTGCTGGATAATAACTTCTTAAACGACGACAGGTTTGTGGAAAATTTCGTCTATTTCAGACTTAAAAACGGCTACGGAAAGAAAAGAATAGAGTATGAGTTGAAAAAAAAAGGTATAAATGAAGAGTTAATCGATAAATATGTTAAAACCGCAGACGAAACGGAGGCTGCAAAGTCCGCATTTAAAGCCAAAGCAGAGCATATCAAAAACGATAAAAACAGAAGGTCTAAGCTGTTCGCTTTTCTTGCAAGAAGAGGCTTTGACTACGAGATAATAAACAGACTTTTAAACAAAGAGGTAGAAGGATGAAATCGAGTGATTTGAGAGAGGCTTTTTTAAACTATTTTAAGGATAACTCGCACACGATAGTAAAAAGTGCATCGCTTGTTCCGCAAAACGACCCGAGTTTGCTGTTCGTTAATGCCGGTATGGTGCAGTTTAAAGATGTTTTTTTGGGCAAAGAGAAAAGGGATTACAAAAGAGCAACAAGCTGCCAAAAATGCGTACGTGCGGGAGGCAAACACAACGACTTGGAAAATGTAGGATATACGGCAAGGCACCACACCTTCTTTGAGATGCTCGGCAACTTTTCATTCGGAGATTATTTTAAAAAAGAAGCGATACATTTCGGATGGGAGTTTATAACAAAAACGCTCGGCTTGCCTGAAGATAAGCTGTGGGTTACGGTTTTTGAAGAAGATGACGATGCTTTTGAGATATGGAACAAGCAGGAAGGTGTTGCCTCCTCAAGAATAGTCAGAATGGGCGCAAAAGACAATTTTTGGGCTATGGGAGACACAGGACCCTGCGGACCTTGCTCCGAAATACATATAGACCAGGGACCGGAAGTAGGTTGCGGCAGAAAAGAGTGCTCCGTTGCCTGTGATTGCGACAGATATCTTGAGCTGTGGAATCTGGTTTTTATGCAGTTTAACAGAGATTCGTCGGGAAATATGACGCCGCTGCCCAAGCCGAGTATAGATACGGGACTCGGTCTTGAGAGGGTCAGCGCCATACTTCAAGGTGTTCACAGCAACTTCGATACAGACCTGTTTGTTCCGATAATTAACAGCGTAAGCGACTTTTTCGGCATTAAGTACGGGCATCAAGAGGATGCGGATATTGCCGTAAGGGTTATTGCAGACCATCTAAGAGCAACCGATTTTCTTATTGCCGACGGCGTATTCCCCGATAAAGAAGGACGGGGGTATGTTTTAAGAAGAATAATGAGAAGGGCTATGCGTTTTGGCAAAAAACTCGGCGTAAAAGAGCCGTTTTTACATAAATTTATCGATTTAGTTAATCAAGAGATGGGTAACATCTATCCTGAGCTTATCCAAAACAGGGATATGGTTGTAAATATAGTAAAAAACGAGGAAGAGCAGTTTTTTGAAACCCTCGGTGAAGGACTTAAAATTCTAAACGACATATTCAAGCGCTCATCGGGGAGTTACATAGACGGAAAAGACGCTTTTAAGCTCTACGATACATACGGATTCCCGATAGACTTAACGGTTGATATTGCAAAAGAAAACGGTTTTAAGGTTGATATGGAAAAATTCAACGAGCTGCTTGAAAAACAGAGAGAAACATCAAAGGCAAACTGGAGGGGGGCAGGAGGTAAGAGCATTGCCGAAATCGTAGGAGAAGCTTATAAAAAAAGCGGAAAAACGGAATTTGTAGGATACGATAAATTTGAGTGTGAGGCAACGCTCCTTTCTATAATAGACGAAAATGACAGCATTGTCGAACAGACACAAAAAAAAGGCACATACCACCTGATTTTTGACAAAACACCATTCTATGCCGAAAGCGGCGGTCAAATATCCGATAGCGGCTTTATCTTTGACAAAAACAGTAAGGCTTTTGTGGAAGATGTGCAAAAATATTTTAACGGCAATTTGTTTGTTCACACGGTCAAAGTCTTAGGCGGAGAGTTTTATGTAAATAAGCGCTACACGCTTAGAATAAACGTAGCAAAAAGGAAAGATGTCGCAAGACACCATACGGCTACACATCTTCTTGATTCTGCTTTGATGAAGGTTTTGGGAAAACACGTACGACAAGCCGGCTCTCTGGTTGAGGATACGCGTCTTAGATTTGATTTCACACATTTTTCAAAGCCATCTGAGAAGGAGTTGGATGACATAGAGATGATGATAAATGCCTGGATTGTGGAAAATTATCCCGTAACAACACAAATTATGAGCATTGATGAGGCAATGAGGAGCGGCGCGGTTGCCCTGTTTGAGGAAAAATACGAAGATACCGTCAGGGTCGTCTCGGTTGACGGCGTAAGCAAGGAGCTGTGCGGAGGAACGCATATAAAGGCAACAGGCGAGATAGGTCTGTTCAAAATTATTTCAGAAAGCGCTCTGTCCAAAGGTGTCAGGCGCATAGAGGCAAAAGTTGGAATCAACGCATACGAATACATAAAACAAAGGGATAAAATTTTAAAGTCAATATCGCATAAATTGGGTGTGGGTATCTTTGATATTGACAAAAAAATCGAGGAGTTAAAAACAAAAAAACCTGCCAAGCAGGAGACTGTTAACGCTGAATTTGATAAAAACAACATAAAAAACGTCAACGGCATAGATGTCTATGTTCAAACCTTCAGTGACCTTGACATTTCTCAGCTCAGGCATATAGGTGATAATATAAAGGCAAAACTGGGTTCTGGAGTTGTGCTGCTTTTTAACAAGAAAGACGGTAAGGTAAATGTTATTGCTATGGTAACAAAAGACGTAACAAACGCCCTAAAGGCAAAGGATATAGTTTATAAGGTTTCAAAAAAGATAGAAGGAAAGGGCGGAGGCAAAGACGAGTTTGCCCAGGGCGGCGGAAAAGACGCAAATAAGATAAGCTACGTAGCGGAACATCTTGAAGAATTTATAACCGTCGGAGGCTGATATGCTAAAAGAACTTATTTATTTGGGCGAAGGAATAGAAAAAAGGATTGCAGGCAAAATCAAAGAGCTCGTCGATGAGGGAAAGCAGGGTTATGAAGATAAAGACCTGCTCGAAATAGGCAAAGAACACCTTAAAAAAAGGAAGAGACAGCTTGATAAGCTGTTTCTTGACGATTTTAAAAGTATGGCTGAAGAAATAGGGTTGGCTACTAAAAAGGATATTGAGGAACTCAAAGAGTACATCAAAAACAAGGCTTAGGGTATGTTTGTAAGAAAAGCTGTAGTAGCCGGGGCGTTTTATCCTGCAAGTTGGGATGAAACAAAAAATTATTTAAAAAGCATAATCGAGCCTGTGAAACAAAAAATCAAACCCAAAGCGATTATTGTGCCTCACGCCGGTTATGTATATTCTGCCCGGGTTGCGGCAAAAGCCTATGAATTGATAGAAAGCTACGACACATATATCGTTTTGGGAGTTAACCATACCGGCTTGGGAGAAGAGATATCGGTTTTTGAGGGCGAATACGAAATGCCGTTTGGTAACCTGAAAACGGATAGTGAAATTTTAAACCTTATTGTTGAAAACTCACCCGCCAAAAAAGATATTTATGCACACCTGCAGGAACACAGCATAGAGGTGCAGCTGCCTTTTATAGAGTATATATCAAACAAACCGTACAAGATTGTACCTATTGTTGTCGGAACACACAACAGACAAAAGCTCAAAGAGCTGGGTACTGCGATAGCAGATGCGATAAAATCGACTGATAAGGATGTTTTAATCGTTGTAAGCAGCGATATGAATCACTACGAAGACCAAAAGACAACCCTCAAAAAAGACACCCTTGCGCTTGATAAAATAATCAACCTGGACGAAGAGGGGCTGTTGGATGTTACGGAGCACTACAACATCTCTATGTGCGGTGCGGCGCCAAGTTATGCCTGCATTGTATCTGCAAAACTCTTAGGCTCAAAAAAGGCATCCCTTGTTGCCCACAGAACAAGCGGAGAAGTTAATATGGATTTTAACCGGGTGGTAGGGTATGCTTCCTTAATTGTGGAATGAGCCGCCTTCTTTACGATTTTCCATTCTTTTTCGTATTTACGGGCATCCTCGCCTTTGCTTTATATAAAGAAAGCCTAAGCATCTTCTGGTTATTTCTTATCGTATCTTTACTGTCTTTATTGAGATTCAGAGTGTTTATCCTTTGCGCTGTCTTTGTTGCTGCAATCTATTTTTTATCTGCAAACCATAAACCCGATATAAGCAAAACAAAAGGCGTCTTTAAAGGCACTGTGTATGATATAAGAAACAGCAGCCACCTGACCTTTTATGTAAAAACAAAAAATGCCAAAATGCTTATCTTTGCTCCGAAAGTCTATGACAACATAAACCTGTACGATAAAATAACATTTAAGGCAAAACTTACGTCGAATATAAAAAATCCGGCTTTTAGAAAATACCTGCACTCAAAAGATATATGTCTTATCGGTTTTGCAGGCTGTATTAAAAAAATCGGCTATACAACGAATATTTTTTCTTTTATGGAGCGCATAAGACAAAAAACGGAGAAAGAATTTTACTACTTTTTGCACAACAAAGAGTATCTCTTTTTGCAAAACGCCGTATTCGGAGATTCAAAAAACAAGGCTGGCATAAAGAATATGTTTATAAACACGCAAACGGCTCATATAATGTCTGTTTCCGGTCTGCATATGGGTTTTGTGTTCGGACTGTTCTATGCGCTTTTTTATTTTATATTCTCACGCATAGGCTTTATCTATAAAAGGTTTTCCATAAAAACAGGCGCTTCGCTGTTTGCTGTTTTGCCTACGCTTATCTACTTCACTTTAAGCGGTATGCACATTCCCGCAATCAGGTCTTTTTTAATGGTCTTGATATTTGTTTTAGCTCTAATTTACGGCAGGATTAAAAACTCATACAACGTACTGTTTTTTATTGCATCCGTAATGGTTCTGCTGTTCGGCTATTCAACCGTATTCAATCCGTCTTTTGTTATGTCCTTCTTTATGAGCTTTGTTGCAATATACCTATATTCTTTCATACAAAAAAATTTAAACACTCCAAAGCTGCTTGCATATACAACTTTCAGCGTGCTTATCGGTATCTTTGCAATGCCAATCAGCGCTTTCTATTTCCACAAGATTGCATATCTGTCTTTTATCAGCAACTTTATTGTCGTTCCCTATTTCGGTTTCGTTGTTATGCCTGCTTCGTTTACTGCAATGCTTGTATCTTTTTTGCCAATCTTTTTCATTAAGTATGCCGTGTTTTATGTTGTGAATTTTGCAACTTTTTTACTGCTAAAAACGGTGGAACTGTTTTCTTTTATAAAGCCTCTCAATGTTTCCTTAAATCTGCTTACGGTTTTGATTTTATATGCCGTTATGTTTTTACTGATTGAGGCTTACAAAAGAGGTTATCCTAAAACAATCTCAACATCATCCAGGTAATTCACACCCGCTTTTGAACGGAAGCTCTTCTTGTAGAAAGAAAACTCCAAAAATCCTGCGGAGTTGATTACTGCCAATGCGCCTGAGGTCTTATCTGAATAGGTTTTGTTCAGCTTATTGAATGTAAATGACTTAATCTTTATCAGCTTGAACTGTTTTGCAAACAGGCGCTCCTCTATGTTTGTTATGCAGTTGCCGAACCTGTCGATGTAAACAATTTTCCCTTTGATTATGCTTTTTCTTTTAACGGGAAACAGCTTGGGGCTTGACAATTTGCACGGTTTACCCAAACTTTCAATGCCCTGTTTATATAGTTTGTACGCAGCAGGAACCATAATGCCGTATCCTTCGAATGTCTTGAAAGAGGCGGGGTTTATTTTCTTCTTGTCTATTTTTACTACAACCTCAGGTTCAATTAAGGACAGGCTTTCGTTATCGGGAGCTATAATGTACGAAGATTGGAATTTGACGGCAACTATATCCCTTTTGCTGCCGACTCCGGGGTCAACAACAACTATATGAATAGAACCTTTTTCAAAATCCAAAAGGGCAGTTCTTACTATGTATGCAGCCTCTACGGCATTAAAAGGTGAAATGTTGTGCGTTACATCGATAATTGTCACATCGTCTTTAAACAGTTTTAATATGAGGGCTTTCAGTCTTGCTGCAAAACCGCCCGAATCGGAAAAATCAGTTGTTAGGGTTAGAATCATTGATTTCTTTCAGCAGCTTCAACTTTAATGTATAATAGGTGGCATCGTCGTTTTTTATCTTATCGAGCTGCTCCCTTGCCTTATCGAACATAGAGAGCTTCATATAGCAGAGAGCTTTCATATAGTCTATGTAGTAGGAGGGTCCTATATACTGCTCCATTTTGTACAGACTCGTCAAAGCCCTAAGGTAGTGTTTTTGCATAAGCTCCACCGATATGAGGCTCCTCCAATATACCGTATTTTTATAGTTTGAAAACATCAGCGCGCTTTCGATGTCGTTTTGAGCGGCTTTCAGCTTGCCGAGTTTCAGATAAACCCTTGAGCGGTTGAAAAAAGCCACATCCGGGTGCATATAGAGAGGGTTTTTTATCAATCGTGTAAACATATCCAACGCCCTTGAGTAAAATCCCTCTTCAAAATCATATATGCCCAACGCGTTGTATGCATCAAAAAACTTCTTGTCCTTTTCTATGGCTTTGTTAAGGTATATAACATACTCCTTTTTATCATTACGCATCTGGTAAGCCAAAGCCATCATATAGTACATTTTGGGGTCGTTGGGAAAGACCTTAACAGCCTGATTCAAATATCTAAAAGCATCCGGGAGTCTGGAGTAGTCTTTGTGCAGTATGATATTTCTTGCCATCTCATACTTCAGTATTGCAATCTTCTCCTGCTTTTGTTGGCTTTGCTGAGCATTTCTCGTTGTTGCACAGGACGATAGAGCCAAAGACAAAACAACAATAAAAAGATAGATAATTTTTTTCATTTTTTCACCTCTTATTCTGCATTATAAATCAAGATTCGTTTAAGTCAAGCAGCTTAAAGTTTATATCAGTCTGCCGGATAAAAAACCGAATTTTTTAAACGACAGCTCGGTCGCCACTCTGCCTCTCGGGGTTCTTTTTATATAGCCTATCTGCATAAGGTAGGGCTCAATCACATCCTCTATTGTGTTTTTATCCTCTCCGAGGCTTGCCGCTATGGTCTCAACACCAACCGGTCCGCCGTTGAACTTTTCCAAAACCACACGCATATACTTTTTATCAAGATAGTCAAGTCCGCTCTCGTCTATATCCAATATTTTAAGCGTTTTTTCAACAACCGCAGCATCTATCAAAGAGTTATTTTCTATCTGGGCCAAATCTCTGACCCTTCTTAAAAGTTTATTTGCCACCCTTGGCGTTCCCCTTGAGCGCTTTGCTATCAGCTGCGCGCTTTTTTTATCTATGTCTATGTTTAAAATCGATGCCGAGCGTTCGATTATTGCGGACAAATCGCTAATGGAGTAGAAATCTAACCTTAACACTATACCGAATCTATCGCGCAGAGGGGATGTTAACAAACCCATACGTGTTGTGGCGCCGACAAGTGTAAACGGCGGCAAATCTATTCTGATTGTCCTTGCCCCGGGACCCTGCCCCACAACGATATCGAGCTTAAAGTCCTCCAAAGCCGAATAGAGCGTCTCTTCAACAGCCCTGTTGAGCCTGTGAATCTCGTCTATAAAGATTATATCCTTCTCGCTTAAATTGGTCAGTATCGCGGCGATGTCACCCACCTTTTCTATGGCAGGACCGCTTGTTGTAATTATATTTGCGCCCATCTCTTTCGCTATGATGTTTGCAAGCGTAGTCTTGCCCAAACCCGGAGGTCCGTAGAGTATGCAGTGCTCCAAGGTTTCGTTACGCTTTTTCGCCGCCTCAATGGCGAGCTTTAAACTGTCGATAACGCTTTTTTGTCCTATATACTCATCAAGTCTTGACGGTCTGAGATTAACGCTTGTTTCCGTATTTACATTATCAATCTCAAACCCCATACTTTCTCTTTCTGCCATTTACCTTCCAACTTTCGTTTTTTCTTATGCACAAGCAGTTTATATAATTATTTTGAAAGTTGCAAACTTTAGGTATTCGCCAGATTATCGATAAGCTTTATTACACATTCGCTGTCTCTGCATTCGTTCATCATATTTTTAAAAATCTTTGCGTTATTTACGCCCTTTATGTATCGGTGGAAAAATTTTCTGAAATTTTTCACGGCTGTCTTTTCGCCGTAGTACTCAACCGTAAGCAAAAAGTGCTCCCTTATGAGATTTTTTATAAATACCAAATCCCTCTTTATATCCTTACCATTTAGAAGGTCTTCAAAGATATAGGGTTTTTCTATTGCCGCCTGCCCTATCATAAAAAACCCGTCACCGGTAATATTTTTTACTTTCTCAAGTGTTTCCGCCGAATCTATGCCTCCGTTTACAACAACGTCTATCTTCAGCACTTCTTTAACGGCTGCAATATGCCCATAATCTATCTCTCCTTTAAAAAACTGACTGCGCAGTCTCGGATGAATGACGATAAAATCGATGCCTCTTTCCTGCAGTTCCTTATAAAAGGCAGTGTCGTTTATGCTCTCACCGTCAAAGCCCTTCCGTAATTTTATGCTGACCGGTTTTTTTATATGTTTTTTCAGTTTATCTATAATTGCAAAAAGCCGTTTTTTATCCTTTAGAAGATAAGAGCCTGCAAAGGCTTTAACGACCTTCGTCACCGGGCAGCCCGCGTTGATATCTATACAGTCACACCTATCTTCCACAGCTTGTGCGGCATACAAAAAAATATCCGGGTCTGAGCCAAATAACTGTATTAAAAAGGGTTTTTCAATATCGCTTTTTTGTGTTAATTCGTCTGTTTTTGAGTTTTTGTAATATATCGCATTAACCGAAACAAGTTCGCTGACGGTTAAACCGGCTTTGTATCTTTTGCATATATATCTGAAAGGTTTGTCGGTGTAGCCAGCCATAGGAGCTAAGAAGTAGGGTGAATCGACCTCAAGAGAGCCTAACTTCATCTACCTGTTCATAGACTCCAAAAACTCGACGTTGTTCTTTGTTTTGGAGAGCTTTTCAAGCAGGAAGAGCATAGCATCTATATCGTTCATCTCGACAAGTATTTTTCTTAAAATCCAAATTCTGTTTAGGTGTTCTTTTTTAACAAGGAGTTCCTCTTTCCTTGTGCCGGAGCGGGTTACGTCTATTGCCGGGAATATCCTTCTGTCGGATAAACCTCTGTCCAAATGAAGCTCCATATTACCGGTGCCTTTAAACTCCTCGAAAATAACGTCGTCCATCCTCGAACCGGTCTCAATAAGAGCCGTTGCCATAATGGTCAAGCTGCCGCCGTCTTCAACGTTCCTTGCAGCTCCGAAAAAGCGTTTCGGTTTTTGAAGTGCGTTTGAATCAAGCCCTCCGGAAAGCACCTTACCGCTTGGCGGTATGACGGCATTATAAGCCCTTGCAAGCCTTGTAATGGAATCAAGCAGAATCAACACGTCGTGCCCCTGCTCCACAAGACGTTTTGCCCGCTCAAGAACAATCTCCGCTACCTGTATATGTCTTTCCGGCGGCTCATCAAACGTCGAGCTTATAACCTCAGCCTCAACTGAGCGCTTCATATCGGTAACCTCTTCGGGGCGCTCGTCTATTAAAAGCACGATAACAATTATCTCAGGGTGGTTGTATGTTGCGCTGTTGGCTATATTCTGCAACAGAACCGTTTTACCTGTTCTCGGTGGCGCAACAATCAATCCCCTCTGCCCTTTTCCTATGGGTGCAATCAAATCCATAACCCTGACGGCAAGATTCTCTTTTGTTGTCTCAAGTTTGATGCGCTCCATAGGATAGAGAGGAATCAAATCGTCAAAATGCTTTCTTAATTTTGATTTTTCAGGGTCTTGATAGTTAATCTTCTCTATTTTTAAGAGTG
The DNA here is from genome assembly GCA_027035575.1 of Desulfurellales bacterium. Classification (GTDB taxonomy): domain Bacteria; phylum Campylobacterota_A; class Desulfurellia; order Desulfurellales; family Hippeaceae; genus S144-51. Next base: position 55,084 of record JALVUQ010000048.1, read on the forward strand.
CATAGTACTTCTCATTGTCCTTTGGCTGTCTGACCTGTCCGTAGATAAAATCGCCCGTCCTTAAACCGAATCTTTTAATTTGGCTTGGTGAAACGTATATATCCTGAGGACCGGAAAGGTAGTTGTTCTTTGAGGAACGCAAAAAACCGAAGCCCTCAGGCAAAATCTCAAGCACACCCTCGCCTTTCATAAGGCTGACACCCTTTGGCACATACTCTTTAACCTCTCTATTGTTATTCGTTGTCTCAATATTCTCTTTTTGCCTTTTTAATATCTCTTCAATCAATTCACTCTTTCTTTTGACAGTCGTTGGGATTCCGAGGCTTCTTCCTATTTGAGACAACTCCACAAGCTTTTTTTTGCTTAATTCTTCTCTGTTTTGATACATAAATAAAGAACTCCTTATGTTTTTTTGTATAAATTTATAACTTATCTGCTAATTGCGCTTATCTTAACCACTTCCGAATCGTTAAGCTTATCTGCAACGTCTATGGCAAACCGTTCGGAGAGTTCTATATATCCCTTTATAAACTCAGCCTGAACACTGCAGTAGCGTATAAAATATCTGTTGAGCATAACCCTTTCAAATTTTCTGTTGAAAGTAATTTTGGACATACCCCTAAACAGCGCTTTACTTACGGAAAAACTAAACAATACACTATCGACTTTAAATTTAAATTGAACATCTAATTTTTTATTATATCGTTTCAAAATCCTTTTTGCAAGAGATTTGTAAGAATTATCACAATATATGTCGGCGAGGGTTTCAATGTAGAAATGCTTAACATTCTTATGTTTTTCCTCCTGCGTCAAAGACGGTATTAAAATCCCATGAGCGGCAGCATCGGCAGCCAAATGAGTCAAATAACCCAAAGCAAAGGCTTTTTGAGAGTCTGTTGTTGAGCTATTAAGAATATCAAACCCTATATCCCAATTATGAGTGTGCCTTTTGTCTTTGGAGTATTTCTTGCCTATAACAAAATCGGGTGCCAATGAGCCGTACAGGTATTCATTTAAATTGGCAAGCAGCATAGACGCCGTTTGAGGATTCAGTTTATCGAGAATATTGATTGAAACACCTATATGAACACCCGGTCCCCAAGCGTATGCACTATGGGGCATAAATACTAAGAAAAGGATAAAAAGGACAAAATAAATCATAGATACGCAATGATAATCTAATAAATCGGCAATGTCAATTATATTTGAATAAAAATTATAAATTTCATATAATCTTTCTTGTGTGGAACGATGTAATAGAACGATTAAGAAAGGTTGTGGATACGGAAGATTTGGATAAATTATCACTGATTGAACCCGTATCGATAGACCCTCAGAAAATTAGTCTTATCATACCTAACGACGAAATAAAGAATCTGATTAAAATAAAATACAAATCAGACCTGCAGAAGATACTAAAAGATATGTTCGGTGCCATACCCGCCATAGAACTGCTTATCAAAAAAGAGGATACTTCAAACTTGAACGACAAATACCTTTTTGACAACTTCGTTGTCGGACCAAGCAACCAAATGGCATATGCAGCGAGTTATGCCGTTAGTGAAAACCCCGCCAAAGCATACAACCCGCTCTTTATTTACGGCGGTGTGGGTCTCGGGAAGACACACCTGCTGCACGCAATAGGCAATACAATGAAAAAGTCGGACAAGAAGCTAAAAATACTTTACATATCAAGTGAGGAGTTCACAAACGAACTTATCAGTTCCATACAGTATAAAAAAATGAGTCAGTTTAGAAATAAATACAGAAACCTCGATTGTCTCTTGATAGACGATATTCAATTTATATCCTCAAAAGAAAGAACGGGGGAAGAGTTCTTTCACACATTCAACACGCTGTATGAAGGTCAAAAACAGATTGTTATAACAAGCGATAAACCGCCAAACGATATACCGGATATAGAAAACAGGCTTAAATCCCGATTCAGCTGGGGTTTAATAGTCGATATCCAACCGCCTGAATTTGAAACGCGCATAGCAATAATCAACAAAAAGGCTGAGCTGTTTAATCTCCGTCTCTCGGATGAGATAACACGATTTATCGCATCAAACATAAACTCCAATATCAGAGAAATAGAGGGAGCTCTGATTAAGATATCGGCATACAAATCAATTATGAAAAAAAACATAACACTGAAACTGGTGGCGAGCGTACTGCAAGATATTGTAATCAGAAAAGAAAAGATGCTAACGGCAGAAAACATTCAAAAAACCGTCGCGAAACATTTCGGAATAACGGTGGAAGAGATGAAATCACCTAAACGTACAAAAGAGATACTCATACCAAGAGAGATAGCAATGTACCTGACAAGAAAGATAACAAAAAACTCTCTCCCCGAAATAAAGGCAAAATTCGGAATCAAAAGCCACGCAACAATACTGAACGCATATAAAAAGATAGAAAAAGAGATGGAAAAAAACCTTGAACTGAAAGAAAAAGTAGAAAGAATAGAAAAAGAGATTAAGGATGTTTAAAAAACTTTCAATAATACAAAACAAAAATGTTAAAAATTTATAAAATGACAGAAATAAGAACAGTTATTAACAATTCTAACAGACTTATTGACAGAAAAAGAAAAAGAAAAATCCAAACAAAAAAAGAAAAAAACGACGTTTTAACATTTAAACAGGCTTTAATATTACTTCTAAAATAAGATATAATTAATTAAAAGGAGAGTGAAAATGTCAAAAAGAATCGAAATTAATACAAAACAACTAAAAGATGCAATACAGACAAGCAGCTTTACAGCTTCAAAGGAAAGAGACAATATCTTATCAAACACGCTAATAGAAATTGAAAACGACACAATGAAAATACTATCCAAAAATCCCACTACAAAATCAATACAAATGATAAAAATAGGAGAAAATTTAGAAAAATGTTCCATACTGGTGAATCCAAATACACTGTTTAATATACTCAAAGAATTGGAAGGCGAAACAACACAAATAACGATAGATGAAAACAAAGCAACCATAAAAAATAAAAACTTCAAAACAACAATAAAAACAATAAATAAAGAGCTGTATCCTCAAGAGCAGGCTACGGAAAAAGAATCTATATGCACTCTGAATTTCAACAAGCTAAAGCACCTTATGAAATCTACAATCCCATACCCGGATAAAAACGATATCTCAAGAGAATACACGGGTATATTCATAGAAATAAAAGACAATAAACTAAAGGCGACATCCACAGACCACTTCAGGCTGATAAATGTAATAACAGACATAGAGAGCACACAAAAAGACGAACAATTTATAATTGAAAATGACGGCGGAAATCTCATCACAAAAGTAGATATGGAAAATGAGGTTAACCTGTATAAAGATTCAAACTCAATAGAACTGAAGGATTCGGAAAAATCCATAGAATCAAAAATTATAAAAGGCGATTTTCCAAATTACGAAGCAATTCTTTTAAAAGAAGAAGATAGTTACATAACCGTCAATAGAGATGAATTTCTATCATCAACCAGAAGGGTATCAATAATCGGCACACAGGACGAAATAGAGATAAAAACGAATATACAAAATAAGGAAATGGAAATCACATCACAAAACAGTGAAGGAGAAGAATCAACGGATAAAATAAACATAAACAAAACAAATTCCGAAAATAATATCTCTATAAAACTCAACTCGAAATTTTTAATGAACTTTCTATCTCAAATAACAACCGATGATGTATATTTTTACTACAGAAGCGCAGAGGAGCCTATAATGCTTAAAGCTCAAGATGATAATTGCATATACAACTACATAATGACTCCCATAACACAATAATGAACATTACGGAAATTATATTTAAAAACTTCAGAAATATTGAATTTAAACGCATCAAAGCCGAAAAAATAAATGTAATTTACGGTAAAAACGCAAGCGGTAAAACAAATGTAATTGAGGGTGTATTTACTCTCCTAAACGGTCACTCCTTTAAAAAAAGTAATGTTGTAATACAAAAACATAATACTCAAGAGACTCTGCTAAAAGGAAACGTTGACAATAGAACCGTTGAAATTACCGTAAATAAAAAAGGTAAAACAATAAAAATAGAATCCAAAAAAGCAAATATTATGCAGCTTAAAGAAAATTTCCCTTCTATTATATACTCGATGGACTCTTTTTTATCGTTTAAAGATAAAGATTATCTGTTTTCTTTAATAGACAGAAACAGCTTTGTTCAAAACAGAAAAATAGCAAATTACTTAATAGAATATAAAAAAACCGTCAAGGTAAAGAAAAATATACTGACAAATACTCAAAATCCCGATGAGGAGATGTTAAGGGTTGTAAATAAAAAGTTGTATGAAATTATGAATGAGATAGGAAAAAAAAGGGAAGAATCCGTGGAATATATAAATCAAAATATAAACGATATATTGAAAAAATTCACGGATAAAAAGGTTAAAATAGAGTATAAAAGACAAAAATTACAAAATGACGTTACAAGACTGGAGATAGTTAAAAAAAGGGTGTTAAACTCTTTAAATAGAGATAGTGTAAATATACTTTTTGACGGTAAAAACATATTTAACTACTCTTCTGTCGGAGAGAAAAAAATAGTTCTGCTTTCGTTGGTTGTAGCCATTATCCTAAATTACAACAGGTATAAAACTCCAATTGTATTGGTGGATGATATAGAGGGTGATTTGGATAGGGATTACAGAGGTATCGTGTTTGAATTGTTAACATCTCTTCCCAATCAGCTATTTTTGACAACTTTAGGGGAATATTTGTATAATAATGCCAATATTATAAGGTTGTAAGGAGATTGTCTTGGAAAAATATAACGCAGAGAGCATTAAGGTTTTAAAGGGTCTTGAAGCCGTAAGAAAAAGACCGGCTATGTATATAGGAGGCACCTCGATTGAGGGTCTGCATCATCTTGTTTATGAAATTGTGGATAACTCCATAGATGAAGCTATGGCAGGGTATTGTTCAAAGGTAGATGTGTTTATCAATGAAGATAACTCCGTAACCGTAACTGATAACGGAAGGGGTATTCCTACAGAAATTCACCCGACTGAGGGGGTATCTGCAGCCACACTTGTGTTGACAACCCTTCATGCAGGCGGAAAATTTGATAATAAAAACTATAAGGTTTCCGGAGGACTTCACGGCGTCGGAATCAGCGTTGTTAATGCGCTGTCTGAAAATTTGACTGTCGAAATTAAAAGGGATTCCAAAATATATTTTCAGGAGTTTGAAAGGGGAATTCCGAAAAGTGAACTGAAGGTTATCGGAGAAACAAACGAGACCGGTACATCCATAACATTTCTTCCCGATAGTGAAATTTTTGAAGAGGTCGAATTTAATTACGAAATACTCTCCAAACGTCTTAAGGAGCTTGCCTTTTTAAATAAAGGTTTAAGGATTACCCTCACGGACAGAAGGGATTCAAAAAAGGACAGTTTTTATTATAAAGACGGTCTTGTATCGTTTATAAACCATATCAGTAAAAATAAGGAGAGGCTGTTTGAGGAGCCTATATACTTCAATATAACGGAAAACGATGTATCGGTGGAGCTCACACTTATCTACACAAATACCTACTCATCATCTATTTATACATTTGCAAACTCTATCAATACGATTGAAGGCGGCGTTCATCTGTCTGCTTTTAAGAGTGTTTTAACGAAAGTCATAAATAACTATGTGAAGAAAAACAATATGGTTAAAAATGATATAAGTTTTTCAGGCGATGATGTCAGAGAAGGACTTATAGCTATTTTATCAGTCAGGCTGCCAAACCCGCAGTTTGAAGGACAGACAAAAACAAAACTTGTTAATACCGATATAAAAAATCTCATTCAAACAAGACTTTATGACAGATTAAGCGAATATTTTGATGAGCATCCGCAGGTTATAAAAGCTATAGTAGATAAGGTTGTTAAGGCATATACTGCAAGGGAGGCTGCAAGAAAGGCAAGAGAGCTTGTAAGGAGAAAAACCGTATTTGAGACAAAGGGCTTACCCGGAAAACTTGCGGATTGTCAGGAAAAAGACCCTGAAAAAACGGAGCTTTTTATTGTTGAGGGCGACTCGGCAGGAGGAAGTGCGAAACAGGCAAGGGATAGGGTGTATCAGGCTATTTTGCCTTTGAAGGGTAAAATTTTGAATACGGAAAAGACAAATTTGACAAAGATTTTAACAAGTGAAGAGATTAAAAATATGGTGACGGCAATAGGAGCCGGTATCGGTGAAAGTTTTAATGTAAACGATGTGAGATACCATAAAATTATAATTATGACGGATGCGGATGTTGACGGAAGTCATATACAAACCTTGATTTTAACGCTGTTTTTCAGATATTTTAAGGAGCTCATCGAAGCAGGCTATGTTTATATAGCGCAGCCGCCTTTGTATAAATGCAGAATCGGCAAAAAAGAGTTTTATATAAAAGACGAAAAGCAGATGAAGGAATTTCTTGTTAATAAGGGTATAGAAGATTTTATACCGGTTATAGACGGAAAAAAGATAGAGAAAGAGGAATTTAAAAAAATTGTGAATAAACTGTTGGTGTATGAAAATATGGTTGACAGATTAACAACAAAATACGGCAGTGAGGAGATTGTGCGCTGTTTATCCATTACTGCTCCGAGTATTGACGATGTGAAAGATACCATAAACCTTCAGGAGACACTTAACAGCTGTCTAAAGGCAAATTCATCTATATTTATCAGTGAAATAGAGCTGCAGAACGAGGCTGTTGTGTTTAAGTATGTGTTTGATAATGAACAGAAGGAGATGTTTATAAATATAGACTTTTTTAACTCCCACGAATTTAAACTGATTACAAAATATGCTCCCTCAAAACATCTTTTGGGATCCCCTCCCTTTAAGGTTGTGATTAAAGATGAAACGGTTGAATTTAAAACGATTAAGGATATGATTGCCGCTATTGAAGAGAGGGCAAAAAAAGGTCTTGAGATTCAGCGCTATAAAGGACTCGGAGAGATGAACCCCGAGCAGCTTTGGGAGACAACAATGGACCCGAAAAAGAGGAATTTATTGAAGGTAACCATAAACGACGCCCAGAAGGCTGATGATGTATTTACACTGCTTATGGGCAACAGGGCTGATTTGAGAAGAGATTTTATTAAAGAAAATGCAAAGTTCGTAAAACATCTTGATGTGTAGGAGAGCGGTTTAATGAAAGATTTGTTTAGTGATAAGAATATAGTGCCGATAGATATAGAAGATACGATGAAACAGTCCTATCTTGACTACTCTATGAGTGTAATTGTAGGGCGTGCCATACCTGATGCCAAAGACGGATTAAAACCGGTTCACAGGCGTATTTTATATGCTATGAAGGAACTCAACTTAGACCACAATAAGCCCTATAAAAAAAGTGCCCGTGTAGTCGGTGATGTTATCGGTAAATACCACCCTCACGGAGATATGGCGGTTTATGACGCTTTGGTAAGAATGAGCCAGGATTTTTCAATGAGATATCCGCTTATAGACGGACAGGGAAACTTCGGTTCCATAGACGGTGACTCCCCTGCCGCTATGAGATATACCGAGGTGCGGCTCTCCAAAATAGCACAAGAGATGCTGAAGGATTTGGATAAAAACAGCGTTGATTTTGCGCCTAATTACGATGAATCTATGAATGAACCGGTAGTGCTTCCGAGTTTTATACCCAATATGCTTATGAACGGGTCATCGGGTATTGCCGTTGGTTTTGCAACGAATATCCCCCCTCACAACCTCGGTGAAGTGATTGATGCCTGTTTGGTTTATCTTGAAAAAGACGGAGAGATTGAGACAGACGAAATTTTGGAATATATAAAGGGTCCAGATTTTCCGACAGGCGCCATCTGTTTTGATAGGAATTCCATTAAAGAGGCTTATAAAACAGGACTTGGAAAGGTTAGAATCAGAGCAAAGGTTAAGGAAGAAAAACTTAAAAACAGAAATGCTCTTGTGGTTTATGAGATACCATACCAGGTCAATAAAGCCGTTTTAATACAATCAATAGCACAGCTTGCAAAGGATAAAAAGGTTGAGGGTATTATCGATTTAAGGGATGAGTCCAACAAAGAGGGAATCAGGATAGTGATAGAGTTAAGAAAAGACGAAGAGCCGCAGGTTATCTTAAATAAGTTATTTAAATATACAAACCTTGAAACGACGTTCGGCATAAATATGTTGGCTTTGGTTGATAATGTTCCTCGTCTTTTAAGTATTAAGGATGCGATAGGTGTTTTTGTATCCCACAGGATTGATGTTGTAAAAAGAAGAACGTCGTTTTTATTAAATAAGGCTAAGGATAGGGCTCATATACTTGAGGGTTTGAGGATTACGCTTGATAATATAGACGAGGTTGTAAATATAATACGCTCTTCAAAAGACACACAAGAGGCAAGAAGACGCTTGAAAGAGAGGTTTTTGTTAAGTGATAAGCAGACGCAGGCAATACTGGATATGAAGCTTGCAAGGCTTGTTGCCCTTGAAAAGCAGAAAATTATAGATGAATACGAAAACGTTATTAAAGATATAGCCTACTTCGAAAGCATTCTATCAAACAGAGAAATTTTAAAGAAGGTTATAAAAGACGAGCTGTTGTATGTTAAGGATGCCTATAACGACGAACGCAGGACGCAGATATCGGATAAGCCTAAGGATATAGATATAGAAGATATGATAAAAAATGAGAAACTCCTTGTTACCTTCTCCAAAAAAGGCTACATAAAATCCATACCCTCCGATATCTATTCGACACAAAACCGAGGCGGGAAAGGCAGAATGGCAGCCACTTTTGCAGACAGCGACTATATTGCCGACATATTTTTAACAGAGAGTTTGAATACGCTTTTGTGTTTTGCCAATACAGGAAGGGTTTACAAGCTCAAGGCATACAATATACCCAAGCTTTCTCCTTCTGCAAAAGGAAAGCCTATCGTAAACCTGCTTAAATTGCAGCCCGGTGAGCAGATAAAGACTATTCTTTCTTTAAGCGACAACGACAGTCTGTTTTTTGTAACGCAGAGGGGTGTTGTGAAAAAATCGTCCGTTGAGCATTTTAAAAATATCAACGTAAACGGGAAGATGGCGATAAAGCTGGCAGAGCAGGATTCTCTGGTTAAGGTTTTCGGTGTGAAAAACGATGATGACATAGTTATATCGACAAAAAAGGGTATGATTATTCGCTTCGGTGTGGATGAGATTAGGGATATGGGCAGAGGTGCAGCCGGTGTAAGGGGCATCAGGCTCTCCAATGACGATGTTGTCATATCTGCGGACAGCTTTAACAGTGAGCGCCATACAAAGATTATTTTTGTAACGGCTAAGGGTATGGCGAAACAGATTACAATAGACAAGGTCAGAAAAATTAAAAGGGGCGGAAAAGGCGTTAGAGGCATAAAGTTAAACGAGGGGGACTATGTAGCCGACAGTTTGACGTTAAATGACGAAGACGATGTTACGGCAATAACAAAAAACGGAAAAATTATAAAGGTCGAGGCAAATAACATCAGGGTCACCGGCAGAGCTGCCAAAGGGGTTAAACTGATTAATATAGCAGATGATGATGTTGTTGTAAGTTTGGCCGTTTCAAAGGAAAATAACGATGAATCCGACGCTTAAACTTGCCATTAAAAACGATATAAGTTCCGTTGACAAAACGCTTGCAAAAATAATAAAACCGGAGAGCAAACTCTCTTTTGATGTCTATAAGCAGGTGATAGACTCAGGTAAGCGGTTAAGACCTTTGATAGTTTTATACTCGGCTTTGTCTTTGGGGTATGATAAAAAAGACAGCGTCCTGCTTTTGGGGTGTATAGTTGAGTTGATTCATACGGCAAGCCTGCTGCACGACGATATTATAGACGATGCCACATTCAGGCGCGGAAGGCCCTCGGCAAACAATATATACGGTACAAAACCAGCCGTTTTGGGAGGGGATTATCTCTACTCTCTGGCTTTTAATATGGTTTTGGATTTCGACGTTGCCGTAGCAAAGGTGATTTCAAAGGCTGCCTATCTGTTGGCGGAGGGGGAAATTAAGGAAATTGAGTGTGCTTTTAAGTCTGATATTAAACAGGATGAATATTACGATATAATTTATAAAAAAACAGCCGTTTTGCTTGAAGCAAGCAGTATAAGCGGCTCTCTGCTGGCTGACAGCTCATATAAAGATGCGTTTGAACAATACGGAAAATACTTGGGATTTGCATTTCAAATTAAGGACGATTGTCTTGACTATGAAGCAAAAAGCGAAAGCTTAGGTAAAAATGCCGGCATAGATTTGAAGGAGGGTAAAATTACCCTGCCTGTTTTAATTGCCATAAAAAAAGATGCCTCTCTTGCCGTACAAATCGAGCGTTTTTTTAAGGATAAAGATGAAGGACTTTTAGAGAATATAATGGACAACGTGCGTAAAAACGGCTTAAAAGATGCCGTTTCGGAGGCTGAAAGATTTGCAGACAAGGCAAAGGAGTCGTTAAAAGATTTGCCGAGGAACAAGTATAGGGACTATCTTTTGGCAATTGCCGACTATGCGGTGGAGAGAGAAAGATGAAAGATTACACGGTAACTATTGTAGGGACAAACCACAACTACTGTGATATTGAAACAAGACAAAAGCTTGCATTTGAAAACGATACCCTTGATGTTTACCTAAAAACCTTAAAACGAATTAAACACATAAAAGAGGTTATGATACTTTCAACCTGCAACAGGGTTGAGGTTATATGCGTATCCGAAGAGCCGGTTGAAGAGAAGATAATAGAGTTCTTATCAGACCATTCGGGGTTGAGCATTGAAGCACTGAAAGATATTCTTTATGTTAAAAAGAATATGGATGCCGTCAGACATATTTTTAAGGTTGCAAGCAGCCTTGATTCTATGGTTGTGGGTGAGCCGCAGATTTTGGGTCAGATAAAAGAGGCATACAGATGGTCTGTTGAATTTATGACAAGCGGTGTTGTTATCAACAGAATAATGCGCAGGGCGTTCCATACGGCAAAGGTTGTTAAAAGTAAAACGGATATAGCAAAAGGTGCCGTTAGTTTGGCGTATGCGGCTGTACTAAAAGCAAAGCAGAAAACCGATATTGTCAATAAGAAGATTTTGAATGTCGGTGCGGGAGAGATGAACAGGCTTGTTTGCGAACATTTCGAAGAGTTCGGCGCAAAAATAGCATATATCGCAAACAGAACTAAAAAAAACGCTTTGGAGATTGCAGAAAAACATAAAGCCAAGGTCATAGGTTTAAAAGATATACCGAACGTGATTAGTGAGGTGGATATTGTTGTTACATCGACATCCTCGAAGCAGCCCGTTATAATGCGTGATTTTGTTAAAGATAAGGGAAAATTGCTGATTATTGATATGGCAGTGCCAAGAGACACCGAGGAGGGAATTGAGAAAGAAAACAGTGTGGATTTGGTATTGCTTGACGATTTGAAAAACGTTATAGACGAATCCGTGCGGTTTAGGAACAGGCAGGCTGCAAAGGCTTTGAAAATTATAGAAGAAGAGCTTGAGGCATACAAAGAGTATGTAGAATCGCTGGATTACGATGAGATTATAAAAAAGCTGAGGATTATTGCCGAGCGGATAAGAAAAAAGGAACTCAACAGATTTAAAAAGATGTATAAAGACGATTTGGACGATGAGATACTTGAGGGAGTGGACAGGCTGACCCACTCGTTGATTAACAAGATACTGCACGAGCCCACGAGAAATATCAAATTGTTTATAGAGCACCCCGAGGGTGATATGTATGTTGAGCTTCTAAAAAGAATATTCAAGATTGAAAACGTAAAAAAGGATGTTAAATGCTTCTTTTCGGAAAACAGCTCAAAATAGGCACAAGGGGCTCAAAGCTTGCCCTGTGGCAAGCAAATTTTATTAAGGAAAAACTTGCAGAACTTAATATTGAATGTGAGATTGTGCCGATAAAGACAGAGGGAGACAAAATAAAATCCCCTCTTTATGAGCTTGGCGGTAAGGGGCTGTTTATCAAGGAGATAGAAAAAGCGCTGCTTGAGGGAGTAGTTGATATAGCCGTGCACAGTCTTAAAGATATGAGTGTATTTAAGTCTGAGGAGTTTGATTTTGTAACACTTAGGCGTGATGATTGGAGAGATGCGTTTGTGTCGTTTCAAGGCGGTGTTTTTGATATAAAGAAGGGAGCAACTGTCGGAACAACCTCCCTAAGACGCAGAAGCGAGTTGTACAGACTTAGAGAGGATTTTGAATTTGTGGATTTAAGGGGGAACCTCGATACCCGTCTTAAAAAGTTGAAGGACGGCGAAGTGGATGCCGTAGTTGTATCCAAAGCCGGTCTATTGCGCTTGGGGGTGCTTGATTCTACCTATATGTATGAGCTTGAGTCTGTTGTTCCTGCCGCCGGGCAGGGTATAATAGCCGTCGAGTTTTTGAAAGAGTCGCGTTACGGTGAGTATATCAGAAAATTAGAGGATGAAAAGACAAGAATTTGTTCAGATTGTGAAAGGAGTTTTGTTGAGCAGATGAACGCTTCGTGTAACTATCCCATAGGGGCTCACGCCTTTTTTGCTAAGGAGAGTTTTTGTATGGATGTTATGTTCGGATTCCCGAATGATATAACAAAAAATATAAGGTTTTCTTGCTGCTCGGCAAGCGTTTTGGAAACGTTGAACAGATGCGTGTATGAAGTTTCAAAGGCTGTGAAAAGATGAGAATAGGCGTATCGAACAACCTGCCGCTTAAATATTTCCCCTATCTTGAAGATAGTGTGAGAGCTTTAAAAAACGTTCACAGAAAGTTTTTGTTGAAGTGTAAAACCTTACAAAGAAAAGACGCAAACATAGTGTTAAGCGGCGGTTTTAGCGGGGTTGACATCTCTTTTCAGTTTGATAAAAGGTTGAAAAACAGACCCAAGATTCTGTTTAGCGCAAACAGAGAGGATTTAATCGGATATATTTCTATGTACGATTCGGAGTTGGACATCTATCCCGTTGATTCTTTGGATTTTAGAGGTATTGATTTTGTTGTGGATGATAACTACTGTTGGGTTGTGTTTGTCAGCAAAAGGGCTGTGGATTTTTTCTTTAACAAGGTCAATTCCCGTTTTTTCTGTTCAAAAAGGATTGCCGCTGTCGGCAGCAAAACGGCTCAAAGGTTAAGCGAATACGGATTTAAAATGGACTACGTCCCAGAAGATTTCTATGCCGATTCTTTGATAGAGTTTTTAAAAGACAAAGAGAGGGTGCTGGTGGTGGCTCCCGTTAAATACAATAAGGCGTTTGATGAACTTAAAAATATTAAGGTTTTGCCTGTTTATGAGAATATTATTCCTGCAACAATATCTTACTACAAATACGAAAATGTCGAGTTTGATTTCGGACTGTTTACATCACCCAGTGCGTTTTGGCACATTAAGGAGGCTTTCGGCAGCTTTGATTTTGCCAAAAGGATTAAAAAGATTGTTGCAATAGGAAAAACGACAAAAAATTATATAGAATCTTGCGGTTTTGAAGCACATATACCGCAGCAAGCGACAATTGCCGATATGTTTAAGTATATTAAGTAAGGGGTAGGTATGGAAGATTTTAAAAGGCTTGAGGAGATAGCAAAAACAATCAGGAGAAATATTTTAACTATGCTCAATAAAGCAGGAAGCGGACACAGCGGCGGCTCGTTGAGTATTACCGATATTTTGGTTGCGCTCTATTTCGGCGGTATTATGAAATACGATGCTAAAAGACCAAACTGGGAGGATAGAGACAGGCTTGTGCTTTCAAAAGGGCACGCCTGTCCGGCTCTTTATGCCACGTTGGCTGAAGTCGGATTTTTCGACAAGGAGCTTTTGTGGACGCTAAGGCAGCTGGGTTCGCCTCTTCAGGGGCATCCGGATTCCAAAAAACTGCCCGGTATTGAAGCTTCAACGGGCTCTTTGGGCAACGGCATATCTCAGGCTGTCGGAATGGCTTTGGCTGCGAGGGTGTTGAAAAAAAAATACAATGTGTTTTGCATAGTGGGAGACGGGGAGATGCAGGAGGGGCTTGTTTATGAAGCCCTGATGGCTGCGGGACACTATAAACTCTCGAATCTCATAGTTATAGTGGATAACAACGGACTGCAGATAGACGGTCAATGTAAAGACGTAATGAATATCTATCCTTTGAAAGAGAAGTTTGAAGCTTTTAATTTCAGAACGTATGAGATGAGCGGGCATATCTATAAAAATATTATGGATACGCTTACCACGGCAAAAAGAAACGTTGTCAGTCCGACCGCTGTTATAGCAAGAACCGTGAAGGGTATGGGCGTGTCTTTTATGGAAAACAGGGTTGAATATCACGGTGTTGCGCCCTCTGATGAAGAGTTGGAGAAAGCGCTCAAGGAGTTGGAATAATGGAGAAGAAAGCTACAAGAGAAGCATACGGAAAAGCACTGATTGAAATAGGAAAAGACGAAAAGGTTGTTGTTCTGGATGCCGATTTGTCAGGCTCAACCAAATCGTCTGAATTTAAGAAGGTTTATCCCGATAGATTTTTTAATATGGGCATAGCCGAATCGAATATGGTGGATGTTGCCGCGGGGATGGCGTTGAGCGGATTGAAGCCTTATGCCTCATCTTTTGCCGTATTTATATCGGGGAGGGCTTTTGAACCTGTGAGACAGTCAATATGCTATCAGAACTTAAATGTCGTTTTATGCGGCTCTCATTCGGGGATTAGTGTAGGAGAAGACGGTGGTTCTCACCAGGCAATAGCTGACATTTCGCTTATGCGCTCTCTGCCCAATATGAAGGTTTTTGTACCGGCTGATTATAACGAAGCCTACAACATTGTTTTGGCAACAGTTAAGATGGAAGGTCCTGTCTATATAAGGACATCAAGGGCAAAATCTCCGATTATTACAGAGGATAAAAATTTTGAAAGCGGAAAAGCTGCCGTACTAAAAAGCGGAAACGATGTCAGTTTGATAGCCTGCGGTATGATGAGCTATATTGCCCTTGAAGCCGCTTTATTGCTTAAACAAGACGGTATCGATGTTGAGGTTATCAATTCTCCTTCAATCAAACCGCTTGATGAAGAAACCGTATATAAGAGTGCAAAAAAGACCAAGAGGGTCTTTACGATAGAGGAGCACTCCGTAATAGGGGGGCTTGGGTCAGCCGTCAGTGAGTTTTTATCTGAAAATTTGCCGGTTTATGTTCATAAAATAGGTATTGAGGATACATTCGGAGAATCGGGAACAAAAGACGATCTGTTCTGCAAGTTCGGTTTCACAAAGGAAGCCGTTGCCAAAAGAATAAAAGACAGGTTGAATGGTTGAATTTATAGAAGTTGTTAAAACATTCGGCAAAAATAGAGTGCTTGACGGTGTGAATTTTCGTATTGCCTCAAACACGATTAATCAAATAGTCGGAGACCAGTCCACAGGGAAAAGCACAATCTTAAAGATGATATACGGAGCTGTAAAGCCAGACAGCGGCTACATACGTGTTTTCGATTCCAACGTATCGGATTTAAGTTATTCAGGCGTCGTTCTGCTTAGGCGATACATAGGGATTATTTTTGAGGATATCAGACTTATTAAGGATTTGACGGTCAAGGAAAATATCTCTGTTGTCACAAAAATGACAAAGAGAAATCTCTATATTTCCGAAGATATTTTCGACAGGCTGTCTATCGGTTATCTGCTTGATAAATATCCCGAAGAGCTTTCTTTAAGCGAGCAGTCTTTGGTAAATATTGCAAGGGGAATAGTGTTTAATTTTCCGCTTGTTTTGGCGGATGAGCCGTTGAGATACCTGTCTTTGCAGTATAAACAAAGAGTGATAGAGCTGTTTAAGTTTTTAAACAAAGAGAAGGGAATAACATTTCTTATAACTTCCCAGTCAGTTTTGGATGAAGAGTTTAATATCGTGGATGTGAATTTAAATGAAAAAAGATAATGTAGGTATTGCGTTTTTCTTTGTTGTTATAGCCTTTGTGTTGACTATGAGCATATTGATGAGCATATTTTTGGGCATAAATCGCTATATGCTTGAAAAAAAATCCAACATTCCCATGTATGTTTTCTGCCTGCCTACGGCTGATAGAGCGTCTGTCGAGGCGCTTGCGAATAAGCTTGAGCAGAAAAACGGCGTAATTAAGGTTACAATAATAGACAAACAACAGGCTTTTAAGGAGATGGTCAATAAGTTTTCCATAGACAAAAGCCTGTTTGACAAAAACCCGTTTCCCTACTCCATAGAGCTGTTTTTTCAACCCGGATATACAAATATAAAACACTTCAAGGAGTTTAGGAAAAACCTATCCAAAAACTCCATAGTTAGCGACATAAGGTACCCCGAGAAGATTTTACTCGATACGCAGCAGGTGTTTTCAAAGATGTTGGTGTTAAGCGAGGTACTGTTCTTTATTTTATACGCAGTTGAATTTGTGGTTTTTATCTCCATTATAACCGTGCTCTACTCTCATAAAAAGCACGATTTTAACACGCTCAAATTTTTGGGTATCAGGCGTTTGAAGATACTGTCTATGTTTTTAAAAAGAACGCTGCTGCCGGCACTCTCGGCGAGTGCTGCCTCTGTTATTTTAATTATAGCCATATATTTTTTGTACGATAAATATGCAAATATCTACTACATAAATAAGGAGCTTTTTAAAAGTTCATTGAAAATGACGTTTGCCTTAAATGTTGTTGTCGGACTGATTTTTACACTTTTTGCCTCTTTCTTTGTTTTTTTGGTTAACGATGAGAAGGTTTAGTGTTTTTATCGCTTTAGCCTCGCTTCTGTTTGCTTTAAATGCCAACGGACTGAACAAACACTACATTGAAAACAGAATTCAAAACGTTAAAGCTGCCATTAAAAAGAAAAAAGAGGGCTATCTGAAACTCAGAGCTCAATATGTTAAACTGATTGGACAGACTAAAAAAACAAAGCAAGATATAGAGATTTTGAAAAAAAAGATAAGCAAAAACAGACGGGGGCTTTCTGTTCTTAACAAAAAAATAGAGGCTTTAGGGGCAGATATAGGTTCGATAAGCAAACAACTGACGGCTCAAAAAAATGAGCTCTACAGAGAGTTCGACGAATACTACAAATATTCTATGACAAGCGGTTACTATAAAAAAGGCGTCTGGTATGAGTATATGAACTCGTATATAATCAAGTATATGCAAAATAAGATTAAAAGATATGTCTCGCAAAGACTGTATTTAAAAAACAGATTGGATACACTAAAGCAGTACATAGAAAGAAAAAAGAAGATTTTGAATAAAATACAGACTCAACAACACGCTCTAAAAAGGCAGGTTGCCAGGCTGTCGTTTTTAACAAAAGAGTCGTTGAAAAAAAGGCAGAGTTACTTAAATCAGATAAAACGGCTTAGTTTGGAGCAGGACAGACTGCAAGGCATTTTAAAAAATATCATCGAACAGGAACAAAAAAGGGCTGCGGAGGCAGCAAGAAAGAGGGCTGAGAGACTAAAACACAACAAAACAAAACCGAAAATAGTGACTATGCCCTCAACAAGCAAAGTCACAGCCCATAGCATAAAAAGAAGCTTTAAAGGATTGTTAAAACCGCCTGTTGTAGGAAAAATTGTTGACACTTTTGGAAAAAAATATGATACTCTAACAAGGGTTACAACACGCAACGACGGAATTGATATTAAAGCTGCAAAAGGTCGGTGCGTCAGGGCTGTTTATCTTGGCAGGGTTGATTATGTAGGTAATCTTGCGGGCTACGGCGGAGTGATTATAATCAACCATCTAAACGGCTACTACACCGTTTACGGCGGCGTAAAACCGAAGGTTAAAGTGGGAGAGAGTGTGAAAACGCAGGAGTGCATAGGTGTAATGCAAAGCGATAGGCTGCATTTTGAGCTAAGAAAACACGCCGAAGCCATCAATCCTTTAAAACTTTTGAACAGGAGGTTTTTAAGATAATTATGAGAAAAATATTGGTAGTCTTGTTGTTTGTTGTTGTGGGTTATAATTCCGCTTTTGCAAGCACAGTGAATATAAATAAGTATGAGAAGCTGAAAATTTT
Source organism: Desulfurellales bacterium (assembly GCA_027035575.1). GTDB lineage: Bacteria > Campylobacterota_A > Desulfurellia > Desulfurellales > Hippeaceae > S144-51. Next base: position 73,114 of record JALVUQ010000048.1, read on the forward strand.
TGCAAGGGTAATGGCAATTATAGACAACAACTACGTGGATAAGGTGAACAACGTCAAGCTGATTGACAGTGCCATTAAAGGTATGGTCAGCTCGCTTGACCCGCACTCCTCGTATATGACAAAAGACGAATACAAAGAGCTCAAGGTCGTTACAACGGGGAAATTCGGCGGATTGGGCATAGAGATAACGCTAAAAGACGGTGTTTTGACTGTTGTGGCACCTATTGAGGATACGCCTGCATATAAAGCGGGATTGAAATCCAAAGATATGATAATAAAAATTAACGGCAAGAGTACGCTCGGTATGAGTCTTCAGGACGCCGTAAAGATACTGCGCGGGAAGCCGGGCACCAAGGTTACGCTGACAATTCTAAGAAAGAAACAGGCAAAGCCTTTTGACGTTACGATAACAAGGGCTATTATTCACGTCAAAAGCGTTAAGTATAAAAAAATCGGCAGTATAGGATATCTAAGGATAGCCCAGTTCCAGCAGGGAACGACTCAGGAGGTAAAAAATGCACTCAATAAACTTAAAAACATCAAAGGTCTTGTTATAGATTTAAGAAACAACCCCGGAGGTTTGCTGCAGGAAGCTATCGGAGTGAGCGATTTGTTTGTCAAACAGGGCGTTATCGTTTCCATAAGGGGACGCAATAAAGATGACACGCAATATTTTTATGCTAATGACGACGGCAACGAGCCCACATATCCTATAGTTGTGCTTATAAACTCGGGAACAGCATCGGCTGCGGAAATTGTTTCCGGCTGTTTAAAGGATGACAAGAGAGCAATAATAATGGGTGTAAGAAGCTTCGGAAAAGGTAGTGTTCAGTCTATCATCCCGCTTTCGGACGGCTCCGCTTTGAGGCTTACGACAGCAAGATACTACACGCCGAGCGGCAGAAGTATTCAAGCAATAGGTATCGAGCCGGATGTTGTTGTAAAACAGGCAAAATTGACAGAAGAAGCAAATACATACACATTAAGAGAGCAGGACCTTGCACACCATTTGATAGGACCTAAAAGCTCAAAGGCGGAGTACAGCAAGCAGGATATAGAGAAGATGTTGAAAAACGACTATCAACTATTGAGAGCCGTTCAATTGACTAAGGCGTTGGTGAAGGCTGAAAATATAGTATGTCGAAAAAAATAGCCGTTATTTTTATCTTATTTTTCACCTTTTTTTGCTTCAGTGGGGCATATGCGGCTACGTCAACCCGGATTTTAAAGAAGAAACTTTCGATAATTATTGACGATATGGGATATGACAGATATGTTGCCGATAAGTTTATGTCTTTACAACTGCCTTTGGCATTTTCTTTTTTGCCGGATGCACCGTTGACGCCGCAACTTGCAAGGGAGTTTGATAAAAGGGGCTATACTGTTATGATACATATGCCCTCTCAGCCGCTTGACTATCCGAAAGATAATCCCGGCAAAAACGCCATCTATGTTACAACCTCCAAAAAAAGGACAATGTTTTTGTTGCATAGGGCGTTTAAAATAATACCCGAAGCTATGGGCTTGAATAATCATATGGGCTCAAGAATTCTTTTGGATAAGACGCATCTTTCCTATATTATGGAGTTTTTAAGGGCAAATCATCTGTTTTTTGTTGACAGTGCAACTGTGAAAAACAGCTTGGGATGTACGGAGGCAAGAAGGTTTAACGTGCTGTGCGCAAGAAGAAGGGTGTTTCTTGATAATAAAAAAAACGTAGTTTATATAAAACATCAATTAAACATAGCTTTGGAGATGCTCAAACGAAGAAACAGTGTTGTTGCCATAGGACACTGCAATATAAACACATACAGGGCTATAAGAGAGATGTCTGCAAAGCTCAAACCCTATCTTGTTGACATAGAATATGTGATAAAATGATACTTGCCTTTGATACGTCCTGCGACGATACGTCCGTTTCCTGCTTTTTGGATAAGACAAAATACTCAAACGTAATATCTTCTCAAAATGAAATACACAAAAAATACGGCGGAATAATGCCGGAGGTTGCAGCAAGAAAACACATTGAAAATATAGCATATTTGACAAAAGAGGCTATGCTGCGTATGGATGCAGCCTTGAGAGATATTGACGAGATTGCCGTGACGGTAGGTCCCGGTCTGCTGCCCTCCTTGCTTGTCGGTGTCTCGTTTGCAAAAGGGCTTGCCTATGCAAACAAAATCCCGATTTCTCCCGTCAATCACATAGAAGGTCATATTTTTGCTCCATTTATAGAGTATGATATTCGTTTTCCTTTTATAGCTTTGGTAATTTCCGGCGGTCATACGCATATATTTCTCGTAAAGTCGGTCGGCGAGTATGTTTTGTTGGGTAAAACGCTTGATGATGCCGTGGGAGAGGCATTTGATAAGGTTGCAAGACTGTTGGATGCGGGATACCCCGGAGGTCCTGTTATTGACAAATTGTCAAAAACAGGAAATCCTTATAGATATAGCATTCCTAAGGGTATGGAAAATAAAAATACGTTAAACTTTAGCTTTAGCGGTACAAAAACATTTGTCAAAAACCTTGTTAATAACGCATCTTACTTGTCAATAAGTGATAAAGCCGACATAGCAGCCTCTTTTCAGAGAGCTGCCGTTGATATTTTATGGAAGCGCGCATATGAAGCTTGTCTGCAAACGGGCATAAAGAGGCTTGCTGTTTCAGGGGGTGTGTCTGCAAACAGTCTCCTGCGTGAGGAGTTTGCCAAAAATGCCAAAGAGTACGGTATGGGGCTGTTTATACCCAAAAAAGAGCTTACAACGGACAATGCTTTGATGATAGCGTTTGCGGCGTCATTAAAACGGTCTCCGACATTTGACTATTCTTCGATAGAGGCAAATCCGAGATTGAGAATATATTAGCTCTTACATCAAATCGTCTGCCGACCAGGTCTCTTTTTTGTGTTTCCTGCTCGCAAAAATTAACTCAATTGCGCTGTTTCCTTCAGTGTAGTCGGTAGTAACAACCGTAAAACTAAGATTGGAAGGGAAATTCTTTATATCTTTAAATCTGTTTTTTACAAGTTGTGGAAGGTTAGACAAATAGTTGTCTATTTTTTCAAAATTGTCCGTTTGTTCGTTATATAAGGCAGCAAACATAAACGAATCTCCGCCTATTCTTGAAAGAGCCTTTATATTATTGTACTGTTTAAGCTCAGAGAGTGTTTCTGCGGTTTGTATAATCAATTTATCACCGAACTCGTTTCCGTATTTTATATTAAGTAAATCAGTGCTTTTAATATCTATTAGGTATAGCTTAAAAGGTATTCCGCTACGCAGCATTGCATCTATCTCGAGAATAAAAGCGCTTCTTTTAAGAAGCCCGCTCATCGGGTCAATATCGGCAAATTTCTTTTTATAACTGTCAAAAGCTTTTGGAATAATAGATTTGTTGCCTACGGCTTTTGCTTCTTGAAAACTGTTAATCAATACATCTATGGAGCGAATAAATATTTTGTTATCAAGGTGCCCCCTCTCGCTTTTCATAATTTTAATAGCTTTTTTGGGTGAAAACGCATTTCTGTAGGGTCTTGATGTGGTCAGTGCGTCGAAAACGTCAGCTATGGCAAGAATTCTTGCTCCTATTGTTATCTGTTTTTGGCTGAGAGAGTCCGGATAGCCCCCACCGTCGCATCTTTCGTGGTGCTGCCTCACCATCTTTGATATTCTTTGCAAGTCCTCCAAGCTTTTAAACTTATTGACCAGTTCATAGGATAGAACAGGGTGGTATTTTATCATTTCGTACTCTATTTTTGAGAGCGTTGAGGGTTTCAATAAAACCGAATCCGGTATGCTTATTTTGCCTATGTCGTGCAGAAGGCCGGCAACGTATATTTTTTCTGTTAATTTTTGTTTTAATTTTAGATTTTGAGCTATTCTTTTTGCATAAAATGCCACACGTTGAGAGTGCCCCTTTGTATAAACATCCCTCATCTCTATCGTGAGAATGAAGCTGTTAATAATATCTTCTTCGCTTTTTGTTATAATGTTTTTTAATTTGGATAATCTTTTTGCTGAGGATATATAGTTTGTTAGTTTTTTTGCTATCATTTCCGTAAATTTGACATCGTAAATAGAGAAGTGGTATTCGGATGCGTAGCCGTATCCTATAACGCTCAACAGAGTGCCATTTTCATCATAAACGGGTATTGTCAAAATATTGTTTATATTGAACCTCTTCTTTGCTTTTTTCATACACCCTGATTCGTTTTGTGCAAACTCATACCTGAAGACTGCCGCTCCTTTTATCTTTCTTTTATATATCCTGTATGTAAGCATTTCATTTACATCTTTATTCCTTTTGAATTTTATAAAATGCTCTTGTGGGTTTTTTGATAAAAAAGCATAGATATTGTATTTTGGGAAAACAAAGCTTATTGCTTTTGAATGTGTATCTTCCAACATAATTTTTAAATTTTCTTCAAGCCATCTTCTTATTGCTTCTTTATCATCAGATTCAGCAGGCTGAATATCTAAAATATTGAGCCTGTTTTCAACAACATCCATAAACAGTCTGCTTTCAAGTGCTTTTGCTATGAATGCCGATAGGAAGTTAAGATTGTCAATATCTCCATCCGTAAAAACCTTTTTTTTACTGAAATTTTCAAGTCCTATCACCGCATTAAATTCAGTTTCAAGTTTCAATAACAATGCCGATTTAATGCCGGTTTCTTTCCATAAGCAGTTGGCATTTTTATCATGCTGATAATCATAAGAGTTATAAATTCCCTCTTTTATGGCTTTTAAAAACAGAAGATTTTCATCTTTTGTCCGGGTATAAAGAGAAGCGATGTCTATGGAGTGCTCTTTAAAATAGCCTGAACTCTCTACATATGTTATCTCCATATCTTTGACCGAGACGACGCTGCATGCATCAACGCCGAAAAAATTTGCAATTTTATCAAGAATCTCTTGCGTTATGCCGACAGTTGTTATTAAGTAAGCCAAGTCAACAAGTTTTGCTTTTACATTATTCATAATGCCTTTATAGTTTAAGTGTGTAATTATGTCAATGTAGTATGGTTTTAAAAAATGATTCCTATAGATTGTTTAATAGAGACATCAAAATAAATTTCCAATTATATATTTAGTTTGCCTGTTTATGCGCCGTATTGAGTAAATGCCTTGTGGCAGTTGACCTTTCCTAAAAATTCAAGTAAAAGTTTGTAATTGTGGGCAGTATTTCACTTTTTTACATCTTTATAAATAGGGCAGTTTTTGAGAGGCGGCTATGCTTGAGTTGTCAAATCTTCTGTCTTCGGTAACCTCTTTTACCACAACTTGTTTGATTGTTTCGTCCATTTTAAAATCCAACGAGTCCTTTTCGCTTTCAAACTCCACTTCAAGGAGCACAAGCCCGCAAAGAGCGTCTTGAAATTCGTCTATTTCATAGGTAAAACCGTCTATATCAAGCAAGTAACGTATTTTGCGTATGGTTTTTGTTTCATCCGACGAATTCAGAATGTTGTTATAAATTTCTTCTGTGATTTCTTTCTCATATTCTTCCCTGACGAGCCCGTCTCCTTTTTTAATCGTTATGTAGTATTTATCGTTAAACTGCCTCACCCTGCCCAACTGCTCTTCTCTTTTGATATAATTTTGTGTAATGTTTATTTTTCTAAAATCCATTTTTAACATTCGCAAGAAAAGCTCCACTCTTAAAGGGAGTAGTAAGTATCTTCTTTCTATCTCTATAGCCATTTTATACCTCCTTTTTGTTGTCAACCTATTTTCATTATTGCAAATTATTGTTTTGCGGGCAAGTTGAATATAGGTATTAAAGCAGATGAGATTAAGAGCTTGTAAAACTTGACACCCCGAATAATTGGTTATAGTCTCTTTTTTGAGGTAGTTGATGATATGAACAGTGACTCTAACGCAAAAAAAATCGTTTTTAATCCTGAAACAGTATCAGGCGGCAAAAAAGTATATGAAAACGTTTTGTATATAATCGAAGAAGCGGATTTTTCAATTAAAGATTCAAGTGTGGAGTTTGTCAACTGTATCTTTAAGTCGGAAAACAGTGAGCGTAAAATAGATATTGAAAAGACGAAAGTTGTTTTTAAACACTGCAATTTTTTTATCCGGACAAGCGTTGGTTTTAGCAACTGTACATTTAACGAATGCAGGTTCGAGCAGATAAGCTCAACGGCGCTTTTTGCGGAGAACAGCTCAACCATACACATTGAGAACTGTTTGTTTTATAAAAACGGGACGGAGGATGTTTTGGGCTCTCAAATTATAGTTTCGGACTCCGCTTTTTATGCAAAAAACATCACCGTAAAAGACGGCATAAATGCCTTTGGCGTTGAAGGGTTTAACAGCTCTTTGCATCTTGATAAAGCTGAAATCCTATTAAATGAGGGCTGCGGAATATCGTTTAAATTTTGCAGGTTTGAAATAAGCCGCAGCATAATCAAAAACAACGGAAGTGGAGATAACGACTTTACGCAAGTAATGATTGAAGGTTCAAAAGGTAGTGTATCCGATACAAAAATAGAAGAAGGTTTGAACTCAAACGGCATTGTTGTTACCGATAAAAGCGGTGTTGATATTGTTCGTTCTAAGGTTTGCAGCCACATAAAAAACGGGATTGCAGCAGAAAGAAGCTCTAATATATCGATAAAAAACTGTCAAATAGAAAAAAACGGAGATGAATATGAAGAAACCCTCCAGATATGGGTCGATAACTCCACCCTTTTCCTTTCGGATTGTTTGATTCAAGACGGTGTGTGTGGTGTTTATGCACAAAAAAACAGCTATGTGACCGTTAGCTTAACTCAAATAAAAAACAATCTTGGAGCCGTTTGTGTATTTGAAAGTTCAAAACTCGATATGCGAGACTGCTTAATCGAAATGACGTTTGAGAAAATACCCGTATGGACAGAAGAATCTTATGCTGTTTTTAAGAATTTGACGTTTACAAACAACGAACATCAAAAAGTTGTTTATATGGATTCAATGACCTATGTTGATATGCAGAATGTGCGGCTCGATAAGAATTGCAGAGACGCACTCACAATAAAAAACTCAAAAAATGTGCATACGGAATTGAAATGCCTCAGCGACGGTTGATATTTATGCCTTTTTGTGCATTGCCGAGCACTCCTCAAGCAGGCTCAAAATTGTCGGCAGCAGTTGTTTTTTTCTTGATAAGATACCGGGTAAATAGTACTCGTTTTCATCTGTTTTTTTATACGACAGCATAGTTTCACACTCAAAACCGGAGGTTATCAATATGCTGTTTGAACTTATTATGTCTGTTACAAGAAGCATAATCCAATGCAACCCCTTTTTTGCTTTTTGAGCGGCAAGCTCCTCGACTATCTCTCTTTTTCTTTCTTTAACCGCATTCAGATTGACCGTTTCAATCTGGCTTATACCGAATTTTATCCCGTATTCAGAATATATTTTCAAATCCGATGTAACTATTTCATTTGCACTCAAAGAGTCTATGGAGCTTGCAGATTTAAACATATCGCTTCCGTATTTTTCTACAAAGACGCCGGCTATTGCAGACAGGTAGTCGGCAGTCTGCCTGTCAATCTCGGTTGTTGTTGGTGATTTTAAAATAACGGTATCTGAAAGCAAGCCGCTTAAAAGCAGCAGTGCCGTTGTTCTGTCGGGTTTTATGCCGTAGTGTTTGTAGAGTTGAGTGACAAGCGTGCAGGTGCTTCCTATGGGTTTGCTGAAGAAAAATATGGGATAATCCGTTTTTATCGTGCCCAGTCTGTGATGGTCTATGATTTCCACGATTTGAGCCGTTTCTATGCCGTTTACAGCCTGAGAAAACTCGTTGTGGTCAACGAGAATGACCTTCTTGGTGTGTTTTTTTATTATATCAGACCTTGTGACTATGCCCCTTAGGTGTTTATCTTCATCCACAACGGGCAGCCCTCTGTAGTTGCTGTTTGCCATAAGCTCCTTTGCCCGTGACAGGTAGTCGTTTTCTTTGACCGTTAAAGGATTTTTGTTCATAATATAGGATATCGGAATGCTTAATGAGAGCCTTCTTGCCGTTTGGGATGTATCAAACGGAGAGATAAACACGCATCCCTCGTAACCGGAGAAATCCAAATCGTTTAACTCGTTTTTATCGTCAATACCGGTTAGAACTATACACTTTACGCCGTTTTTTACGGCGTAGTTTAATATTTTGCTTCTTTTGCCCACTATAAGCACAACCTTGGAGTAGTCAAACCTTTCTATATAGCTTTTGAATTTGTTAAAAGGCATAGCTCCTATTATAATTTGCGCCTCGAAGTATCTTTGCCCTTGTTTGAGGTAAAAATACCCGTCCAGGACGTCCTCAAAATTTTCAATATCGAAAAGATACTTTGGTTTTTTGTTGATTCTGTCTGAAATCAGAAAGTCGGATATTTCAAAAACACTGACTATGCCCTTAAACTCGTCGTTTTCATCTGCTACGGGAATCAGTCTGATGTTTTTATCCTTAATTGTCTCCATAACCCTAAAAAGCGGAGCACCTTTAGCCAATGCAACTATCTCTTTTGTCATTATATCCTTTACTTTGGGGTATATGTCGTTTACAAGTTTCGGCGCCTCTACGTTGAGGTTTTTTAACACAAAAGCCGTTTGTCTGTTTATATTTCCGCATCTTGCAGGGATGTATGTTTTTGTTTTGTCAATAGTGCTTTTGAGTTTGGCATAAGCTATTGCGGAACATATCGAGTCCGTATCGGGATTTTTATGCCCTATAACATAGACCGTTTCCATTTTTTTCCGCCTTGTAAAATCGTTTTAGCGTTACTTTGTTAACTCTTCTGCCAATACCGGCAGCATCTCTTCCGCTTTACCTTTTATGAAAATATCGGTTATTTCATTTGAGTAGTTTGACGCTTGTATGTTGATTTCTATAATTGTTGCGCCCTCCCTTTTTGCCAGATAGGGAATTTGGCTTGCCGGCATAATCTCTCCGGTTGTTCCGACAACAAGCATAACATCGCATGTTGATGATAAAAAAGAAGAACGTGAGAGTGCCTCTTGCGGGATTGACTCTTTAAAAAACACAAAATCCGGCTTCAACACGCCGCTGCACGCCTTGCATTTTGGCGTTTCTTTTGAGCTTAAATCTATCTCTTCTATGCCGAACTTGGCTTTGCATTTGGTGCAGGTTAAGGTTTTTGCCGTTCCGTGAAACTCCACAACCTCCAAAGAGCCTGCTTCCTGATGCAGCCCGTCAATATTTTGCGTGATAACGGGATATTGGAGCTTTGCCAGTGCATAGTGAGCCGGATTGGGTTTTGCTTTTGAAATTAAAGAGTAAAAAATCTCTTTTATTAATCTCCAACTTTCATCGGGGTTTTGCATAAAAAAGTCTATATCAAACATAACAGGGTCGTATTTGCTCCACAATCCGTCTTTACCCCTAAAGGGCGGAATGCCGCTTGCAACTGATATTCCCGCTCCGCTAAAAGCAACGGCAAGATTTGCGTTTTTAAGTATATCAACAGCCCGTTTTATGTTGTCATCGCTCATTTTTTATTCCTTAGAACCTATTTTATCATATGGTTTGGCAGGAAGTAAACAATTTGAGGAAATAGAGCCAGTATCACCACGACAAACAGCATTATCATAAAAAAAGGAAAACTGTATTTTATTATATTGCCGACCTTCTCGTTCGATATACCCTCTATGACAAACAGACTGAAGCCTACAGGCGGTGTGATTTGAGCAAGCTCAACCATAATAACAAGAAAAATGCCGAACCACAGAGCTTCAAAGCCGGCTTGCTGCATAATGGGAAGAATAATGGGTGTTGTCATAACCACCATAGAAACGCCGTCAAGTATGGCACCGAGCAGAAGATACATAAAGCCCACAATCGCAAGCAGAGCATAGGGAGACAGATGAGAGTGAGCAACATAGAGGCTTAACGACCTGCTTATTTGAGTAAATCCCGCAACTTGAGACAGAAAGGCTGCCCCCATCATTATAAACGATATCATTGCCGTCGTTTTTATGGCGCTTGTAAGCGAGACCGTAAAATTTTTCAAAGTCAGGTTTCTAAACAGCGCTGCAATAATCAAAGAGCCCAAAACGCCGAGGGCTGCGGCTTCCGTTGGTGTTGCAAAACCGAGGTATATGCTTCCCAAAACAAAGAGAATCAAAATAATAACCGGAGCCAGATTGCCTATCGATTTGAGTTTTTCTTTTGCGGAGTAGCTTTTTTCTTCGGAAGCCGGGACAATGTCAGGTTTGAGTATCGAACTTACGGCTATGTATGACGAGTACAAAAAACCGAGCATCAAGCCCGGTATAATGCCGGCTATAAAGAGTTTGCCTATGGATACGTTGGACATAACGCCGTATATAATCATAATAAGGCTTGGCGGTATTAAAAATCCCAAAGTTCCTGCGCCTGCCAAAGAGCCGACGGAGAGACTTTTGGAGTAGCCCCTTTTTTGCAGTTCGTTGAGCGTTATTTTTCCGACTGTTGCCGTTGTTGCAGCGCTTGAGCCTGAGACTGCGGCAAACAAGGAGCAGGCAACAACATTTATGTGCAAAAGTCTGCCGGGGACTTTTGAAAACCAGGGCAACAGTCCGTTAAAGAGCTTGCTTGAAATATCGGTGTGGTAGAGTATTTCCCCCATAAAGATAAACAGCGGCAAAGCAACAAGAGACCAGGAATCCAAGCTGTTCCAGGATGAATTTGCTATCAAACCGCCGATTTTAGACCATATCGATATTGTCGGCGGCAGTGAAAAGTTGTACAGAAGCATAGTTAGCGCGCCTGTTGCAAAAAGAGAGAACCCTATCCACAGCCCGGATAGCAAAAACGAAAACAGGATTATGACCATTGCTATGAAAAGAATCAAAGGGTCAGAAATCACTGCAAAATACCTTCAATATTTCAGATATGAGCTGCAAAGAGAGCATAAAAAAACCGACGGGCATACATATTTGCGGTATGTATATCAGGGTTTGAGCAACCGTATCGGCTCTCATTTGATAGATGTATGCCTGATAGACCATAAAGGTAGAGTTGTAGGTTGCAAACAGACTCATCAAAAATGCCGTTATCAGAGTGATTATTTTGAGTATTTTCGCGGCTTTTTCGGGCAATTTTGATGAAACCACCGTTATTTTTATGTGGGCGTTTTCCTTTAGGGTGTAAGAAAGGCTGAACATAATAAAAGCAGCAAACATATAGGCGCTGTATTCGTCGGTTATCATAATGGAGCTGTTAAAAAAACTCATCAGTACTATGTTTGTGACTATGAGAGTTATCATTACGATTAACAAAAAAGCGGAGAGATAGGCTCCCGCATCAGAGAGCCTATCTATTGAGAGGATAATCTTTTTAAGCATTATTTATTCAAATATTTCTCGATAATCTTTTTAACTGCGGGTGAAGCTTTGCTTAAAAATTCATCCGTAATTTTCTTTGCGGCTTTATTCATATCCTTTGTAAATCCTGCGGTCGGCTGCTCAACAACCATATTGTGAGCTTTCAAAATCTTTAGGTCTTTTTTTGTTATGTCTTCGGAATATTTCCACTGTGCGGCTTCAATCTCTTTGGCAGCTTTAAGCATAGCCTTCTGCTGAGATTTTGACAAGGACTTCCAGTAGTCGAGATTTATCGTTACCATATTGAGCGGATAAGCGTAGTGTATGTTTGTGAAGTATTTCAAAACTTCCCAGAATTTACCGTTTTTTGTAGATTCGGCGCTTGTCAAAACGCCCTGAATCATATTTGTTCTTAAAGCCGAATATACATCGCCCCAAGGCATTGAAACGGCGTTTGCACCAAGAAGCCTTAAGAAGTTTGCCCCGTTTTTATCATACGTTCTGATTTTAACACCCTTTAAATCTTTAACGGATTTTACTGCATTTTTCGTTACCAATCCGCTGGGCGGCCACGGCGCTGCATAGAGAAATTTTTGATTCCACTTCAGGGCTGCTTTTTCATAAAGCGGTTTGCACTCTTTGTATAAAGACCAGGCTTCTTTGTAGGAATTTACAAGCCTCGGAAGAGAGCTTACGCCGAACACGTGCTCGCTGCCTGCTACCACGCCCATCAAAATATCGGACATAGGCACCTGAGCGTCTTTTACAACCCTTAGAAGTTCCGAACCTTTAAAACCTAAGCTGCCGCCGGGATAGACGGTTATGACAACGCTGCCGTTTGTGTATTTTTTAACCAATTTTGCAAATTTAATCGCTCCCATAGTATGAATGCTTGTAGGTCCGTAAATAGCATTCAAGTTCATCTTGATAACCTTTGCTTTTGATGTAACGGATACAAGCAGGAAAGCGGCAACCAACAACAAAACAAGTTTTTTCATAAAAACACCTCCTATATATTTTTTAAGAATTTTCTTTTCCGTATCCTCCGCCACCCGGAGTTTCTATTATCAAAACATCTCCTTTTTTAACCTTTGTGTTAAATTTGTGCGGCATCTCTTCCGTCTTATTGTTTCTTACAATCAGATTTTTGCCTTTTTTGCCGCTTTTTGCACCGTTTAATCCATACGGCGCCAACAAACGTCTTTCCGACAGCACTGTGATTTCCGCATCAGACATAAGTTTTATTGCTCTTATTAAGCCGTCTCCACCGCAAAATTTACCGATACCCCCTGAGTTTTTTCTTATTGAATACTCCTCAACCATAAACGGATAGCTGTATTCCAAAGCCTCAATCGGCGTGTTTAAGGTGTTGGTCATATGGGAGTGGATTGCGCTTTCTCCCTTTAGGTTTGATGATGCGCCCATTCCTCCGCCGAGAGTCTCGTAGTATGTAAAAGGCTCACCGGTTCGCTCGTCTATCCCTCCGATTGCAACGTTGTTCATAGTTCCTTGGGATGCCGCAGGTATTTTACCCCTCAAAGCCTTTGAAAGGGCGCCGAGTATAACATCAACTATTCTTTGAGAGGTTTCCACATTACCCCCGACAACGGAAGCAGGAAATGCCGCATCAACCAACGAGCCCTTTTTGGTTATAACCTCAATGGGTTTGAGACAGCCGGCATTGGTCGGAATGTCTTCTTTCACCAAAGACCTGAATACGTACAAAACAGCCGAGAGTGTAATGGAGTAAACGGCATTTATGCTTCCTTCAACCTGCCTGTCCGTTTTTGTAAAGTCCAAAACGGCTTTATCCTTGTCTATCGTTATTTTCACGGCTATTTTGATTTTCTCTTTTTCTATTCCGTCACCGTCCATAAAGTCTTCGAAGGAGTAGGTGCCGTCGGGTATTTGTTTTATTGTTTTTCTCATAATGCTTTCGGAATAGTTTATAAGGTTTTTGGCATAAAACTCGACGGTATCGATTGAATATTTATCTATCAACTCTTTCATACGTTTAACGCCGGTTATGTTCGCCATTATTTGAGCCAAAAAATCACCCTCTCTTTCATAGGGCGTTCTGACGTTGTTTAAGAAAAACGAAAGCAGTTGCTTGTCTATTTCGCCTTTTTTTACAAGCTTTAAAGGCGGAATTATAATGCCCTCTTGAAAAATGCTTGTTGCAAGGGGCATTGAACCCGAACTCATTCCGCCTACGTCGGAGTGGTGAGCTCTGTTTGCAACAAAAAAAACGGGTTTATCGGACTCCTTTATGAATACCGGAGCAACAATGGTTATATCGGGAAGATGAGTTCCGCCCTTAAACGGGTCGTTTAAGACCACCATATCGCCTTCCTCAAATTGATGGTGTTTTATAGCCTCTTTAACCGACATAGGCATAGAACCGAGATGAACCGGTATGTGAGCGGCTTGTGCTATCATATCTCCCTTGTCGTCAAACACGGCGCAGGAGAAATCGCGCCTTTCTTTGATATTCGGTGAAAATGCCGTCCTGTTAAGCGATACACCCATCTCCTCGGATACGGAGGAGAGTTTATTTTTAAAAACCTCAAGCATTATGGGATTAGGCTTCATTTGAGCCTCCCTCAACATCTATTATTATATTTCCGAATTTATCCACAACACCTGTTGAGCCGGGAGGTAAAACGATGGTTGATGAATATTCCACTACAATGGCAGGGGATTCCACCACGTTGCCGTGTTTCAGTTTTTCTCTTGCCACTATTGTTGTTTTATGCTCTTTTGAGTCGAAAACAACCTGTTTTGTGCCTAAAATGGCGTCTGCATCCGGGGTTGTCTTATCGTATTCCATAACGGCAAATTCGGGTTTTTCAGGCATACCCTTTGCCCTTAAGCGTATGTTTACTATCTCTATTTTTTTATTCTCATCGGAATATCCGTAATTTTGTTTATGGAGAGCGTGGAATCTGTTTGTGTAGTCTTCATCGTAAGGAACCATTATTTCGTATGATTGACCCAGATACCTCATATCGAGGTAGTGTTCAAGCACTATGTTGCTTTTTGAAATACCCTCTTTTTCCAAATCGGCAATACCTCTTTCATCTAATGGTTTAAACAAAGATTTTATCTGCTTAAAATCGGTTGACTCGTTTTTCAGCATAACGGTTAAGGAGTAGTCTTTGATGATATCAGCCATCAACATACCGATAGCAGACAGAATGCCGGGATTTTGAGGAACAAAAACCTTTGGAATGTGCAGCAGCTTGGCTAAAAACGCAGCGTGCATTCCGCCGGCTCCGCCAAAAGAAAAGAGCACGAATTCTCTCGGGTCAAAGCCCCGCTCAACGGATATGACCCTTATGGCTTTTTCCATAGAGGCGTTTGCAACATCCAAAATGCCCTCAGCCAGCTCAATTTCGTCTAAACCTACCTCTTTAGCCATATTTTCAAAATGCATTTTAAGTTTCTCTTCGTCTAACCTCATATTGCCGCCCAAGAAATACTCAGGCACAAGCCTTTTAAGATACAGGTTTGCGTCTGTGACGGTTATTCTGTCACCTTTGCCGTAGCAGATAGGTCCGGGGTCGGCTCCGGCGCTTTCAGGACCTACCCGTAAAGAACCGCCCGCATCAAGATAGGCTATGGAGCCGCCTCCAGCACCGACGGTGTGTATGTCTATCATAGGGACTTTTACGGGGAAGTCTGCAATTTTCGATTCGAAGGCAAGCGGCAGCTTGTTGTCTATCAGCGCCACGTCGCTTGAGGTGCCCCCCATATCAAAGGTGATGAGTTTGGTATATCCAGCCATTTTTCCTATTTCATAAGCTCCGACAGCGCCACCGGCAGGACCTGAAAGTATGGTTCTGACAGGCTCCTGCATCGCAACCTCGGCGGATATGCTCCCGCCGTTTGACTGCATAATTCTCAACTCGTTGCCGCCTATATCGTCTATAATATTCTTTATATATCGCTTCATTTTTGGCGATACATAGGCATTGATTATTGTTGTTGAAGCTCGTTCGTACTCCCTGAATTCGGAAAGTATCCTGTGGGATAAAGATATAGGCAGCTTTAACTGTTCAAGGCTCTGCTCGATAAAAAGTTCGTGCTTGGGGTTAAGGTAGGAAAACAGCAAACAAACGGCTATTGATTCGGGTTTTATCTTTTCAAGCACCCTTTTTATCTGTTCAAGCTCCGTTTCGTCTATATCTTTTATTATTTCCCCTTTTGAGTTTATCCTACAGTCAAGCCCGAAACGTAATTCTTTTGAGACAAGTTGGGGCTGCCTTTTATAGTGGAGGTTGTAAAGCTGCATTCTGTTCTGCCTGCCGATTTCTATTACATCCTCAAAGCCCTTATTTGTTATAAGTGCCGTATATGCGCCTTTTCTTTCCAAAATGGCATTTGTGGCTACCGTTGAGCCGTGAATAATCTTAAATTCCGAGGTTTTTAGAGTGTGTTTTAAGCCCTCGAGGAGGGATTGTGCCGGGTTGTGGGGAGAGGATAAAATTTTATAAACGCCCCATTTGTTTTCGTGTTTGTAGATAAAGTCGGTGAACGTTCCCCCCGTATCCACGCCTACTATTTCCATAGGTTATCCTCCGAGTTTGTTAGAGTCAATAAAATGCTTTATAAGCATCAACCCTTCTTTATCGTCGAACCTGTTGTAGGCTATAATTTTGGGTATGTTTCTAAAGAGATGTTCGTTGTTGTTTATAACCCATTTGTACGTTACAACAAGTTCTATGGAATTTAATAAACGGGGGTTTTTAACGATATCCTCTATTTTGTTAATCCTTAAATTAAAAGCCCCCTGAGTTATCTTTTTTTGAAGGTTAAATGCACCCTCTTTATCCTCTTCCGATACGGCAACATACATAACGTTTGAATTGTAGGCTATGCTTTTTGAGCCGCTTAGAGCATCAAGGGGGTGTGTTGTTTGTATGGGAAGTATTTTGATGTTTACGGAATGCTCCCTTAAAAAATCAAGACAGTAAAACGGGACAATAATGGCTTTGGGTTTGCTGTGTGAAGCGGACAGCTCTTTTTTAACGTTCTCAAAATATACGGGTTTGATTTTAACCCCAAGCCTTTCGCTCAGTTCGCTTGCCCCGATAAACACCATACCCGAATCCCTCTCGGTGTATATCAACTCTGTTTCGTTAAAGGAGTACTCAGCCAAAGCTGCGTATAGGCAAGCCAATATTTCCTGTAGCGTCAAGCCGTTTTCTTCCAAGGTCGATATATGTTTTTTTATCTCCTCTTTTGTTTGTAAAAACAGGTGTTTTTGCTTTTTTGAGAAGTGCTCAATGGCTTTCGTTCCGGCTTTTTTGTTAGATTTCAAATACCCTTCGTTAGCCATTTCAGCAACTATCTTTTTAACGGTTATGCTGCTGATACCGTAGGTTTCCGCTATGTCGTTGGATGTCGGAATTTTCTCAAGAGGATGCTCTATTATGTGGTTTAAAAGCTTTAGCTTCAGCGCTTTGCTTTGCAGAAAAAAACTATCGACAATGTTGGATAAAAATTTTTTCATATTGTCCAACCGTAACATTTTTAATAATATTTGTCAAGGAAAAAAGTAACAAAAAAGAGGCTTTAACTATTTGTTAATAATTACGATTTGTTTGCGATAATTGCAGAACGTCCATTATAAATAAAATTATATACTTTTTATACATAAAAGATTTTTCATTGTTAATGCAGAGAAACATTTTTTGAAACTACCGCCCGTTGAACACTGCCGTCTTTAAAGTGAGGAATAAAAAATGCGCCTTCGCATAAAGCATAACTTAAAAAAATATCAATATACGATAAAATATACTTGACATATTCCAATATTGGAATATAATAATATCGAATAAAAAGTTATGGAGGTTTTGCTATGGTAAATCCAAAAGATTATCTGGAGATGGGAATTAAATTTCACGGACACAAATGTCCTGCACAACCTATGGGGTTGAGAGCCGGTGCTTTGGCTATGAACAAATTAGGAGTGGAGCATTCCAAGTCATCCGAGTTGATATGTTTAATCGAAATAGGATTCGATCACTGCGCCACGTGCTTTGCCGACGGCGTCCAAGTTATAACAGGTTGCACATTCGGTAAAGGCAATATCTACAGATTGAACTATGGTAAATTCGGTATAACCTTGATAGATAAGAAAAAGAAAAAAGCGGTGAGGGTTGTTCCGAAGGCTGAGGCTATGGAGGCAAACAAAAAATCCACATTTTTTACGGAATACAGGATGAAAGGTATTCCAGCAGAAGAGGTTCCGGCAGAGGTTGTTGACCCCTTGATAGAAAAGGTGATGAACGCAAAGGATGAAGATTTGTTTAATGTAAGCGAGATATTTGATTATGAGTTTAAAGATGCCCCTCATCCGTTTAATTCAACAAGATGTTCCGTTTGCGGTGAACTGGTTTTGGAGCACTACGCTCACATTTTGGACGGAAAACCGGTTTGTGAATATTGCTACAACAAAACTTTGGGATACGAGTCGATACAGACAGTTCAACCTACGGTGTCAAGAAAAATTATAACGGTTCCCTTAAAGTAGTCAAGGAGTTAAACAATGACAGCCTCTCTCTTGGGTTTGACGTTTGCAATCATATGGAGCGCATCCTTCCTGTTTGCTATGCTCGGTCTTGGCGGAGGAATGGTGTATGTTCCGGTTATGAAATGGCTCGGACTGGACTTTAAGAGCGTTGCCATTCCTCTCGGCTTGCTTCTAAACGGGCTTAATACCGGTCTTGCTATGATACCCTACCACAAGGCAAAGTTGATTGACTACAAAGGGGCTTTGCCTTTTGCTTTGTCTGCGATTATCTTTGCCCCGATTGGCGCATATACCGTTCAATTTATGCCCACAAAAACCGTTTTGGTTTTGTTTATTATAGCCGTACTTGCTGCTGCCGTTAAGGTCTTTATATCATCAAAAGCTCCCGATGCGGACAATTTGATAGAGTTTAAAAAGAGGCTTATATACGGCGGTGCCGCAGGGGCTTTGATTGGCTTTGTCGGCGGAATGCTCGGTATAGGCGGCGGATTTTTGGCTGCACCTATATTGATGAGTATGGGTTATTCGGCAAAGCGGGCAGCGGCAACAACGGCGTATGTTGTAACATTTTCATCGGCAAGCGGATTTTTGGGGCACGTTGCCGAGGGTCATTTCGACCCGATTCTGACAATTGTGCTGGTCGTAGCTGTCTTGTTAGGCTCTCAGCTTGGAGCCCGCTTTACGGTTAAAAAGGCAAAACCTAAACTCATCAAACGTATTTATGTTGTCATTCTCCTCATTATAGCCATTAAATTGACATTGGGGCTGTTTGGCATTAAACTGTAAATGCTATGAGTGAACTTACGGTATTTGAGTTTAAGGTGCAGATTGTCAAGGCGCTTGCCAACCCTTTGCGCCTGGCAATCTGCGAATACCTTATGGAAGTAAAAGAGCCCAGATGCGTTAACCATATTGCCCGTCACTTTAAACAAAACCAATCTACCATATCGAAACACCTCTCCATTTTGCAAAAAGAGGGCGTTATAGCCCTGAAAAAGGAGGGCAGTTTTATGCGTTACTATATTCAGAACAAGGCAGCTTTGCAGTGTTTTATAGACGCGGTTAACGGACTTCTGAAATATAAAATAGAGCAACATTCCGAAGCCTTAAAATCCTTAGATATATAAACATTTTTGACATTTATCCGAAAAATGAGTAACATCTTTTTTTTAAAAAGAAAGAGGTGGTTTATGGGTTGTGCCGTTTTGATTGTTGATATGCTTAACGATTTTACGCTTGACGATGCTCCGCTGAGGGTTGAGGAGAACAGGGTTATCATACCCAATATACGCAGATTGGCAGAAGACAAGAGAAAAATCGGAGTTCCTATTGTGTATGTCTGCGATGCCCATACACGGAACGATAAAGAGTTTGACATCTGGCCCAAACACTGTGTCAAGGGAACAAAGGGTGCTCAAGTGGTGGATGAGTTAAAGCCTCAACAGGGCGATTTTATAGTGGAAAAAACGACATACGACGGATTTTACAACACCGTTTTGGACGAGCTTTTACGGGGCTTGGATATTGATAAGCTGATTATAACGGGTTGTGTGTCGGATATATGCATACTCCATACTGCATCAAGCGCCGTTTTGAGGGGTTATGATGTGGAGATTCCTCTAAACTGCATATCTTCGTTGAATGAAAACTCAAGACAGTGCGCCATCGACCACTTTAAAAATGTGCTCAATGTAAAACTTGTTTGATAAGGAGATGTTTTAATGTTTACAGCATCCGAAGAACAGATAAAAAGCGGTAAAGTTACGGACGTTTATTTCAAAAGGGCTTTGGAAATCATAGAAAACAAGAGCCTGGATAGGGTTGTTAAAGCCGAGGTGTGTGTCAAGGGACTGCCCAAAGGATATGACTGGGCTGTATTTTGCGGTCTTGAAGAGGTTGTGGAACTTTTAAAAAACAGAGACGTAAGTGTTAGAGCCGTTCAAGAGGGCACGATTTTTAAAGAAAACGACCCGGTGATTGAGATAGAAGGCAGGTATTCGGAATTTGCCTTGCTGGAAACGGCTATTTTGGGTTTTTTATCTCAAGAGTCGGGTGTGGCAACAAAAGCTGCCAGAATAAAAAAGATAGCCAATAATAAACCCGTTTTGTCTTTCGGGGCAAGGAGAATGCACCCTGCCGTTGCCCCGGCTATAGAAAGGGCTGCCTATATCGGGGGGTGTGACGGATTTTCAACCGTGGCAGCCGGTGAGCTGTTGGGTATTGAACCCTCAGGCACTATGCCTCACTCATTGATATTGTTAGCCGGAGATACGCTTGAGGCTGCCAAGTATTTCAACGAAATTATCAATCCCGATGTTCCGAGGGTTGTTCTTATTGACACCTTTGGAGATGAAAAGTTTGAATCCGTCAGGGTTGCCGAAGAACTCGGCAAGAAGTTGAGCGGGGTCAGACTTGATACCCCCTCATCAAGAAGGGGCAGTATGAGAAAGATATTGCAAGAAATCAGATGGGAGTTGGATTTAAGAGGTTTTAACGGTGTGCAGTTGTTTGTAAGCGGAGGATTAAACGAAGAGAGCGTCGGTGAAATTGTTGATATTGCAGACGGGTTTGGCGTTGGAACAAGCGTCAGCAGCGCTACAACCATAGATTTTTCTATGGATATTGTGGAAATAGACTCGAAACCTGTTGCAAAAAAGGGAAAAACCTCCGGCTCAAAGAGTTTGCTCAGATGTGAAAAATGTTTTACAAGTGAGGTTGTGCCGTTTACGGTATCATCCAAACAGTGCAGCTGCGGCGGAACAATGGAGGATATTTTGGAGTATGTTATAAAAGACGGTAAAGTTATTGGTAACACCCCTTCCGTTAAGGATATAAGAAACAGATGCTTAAAAGAGTTAAGGTATGTCGATTAAAATAATAGACACGCACTGCCATCTTGATATGGAAGAGTTTGATAGTGACAGAGAAGAGGTTATCGAACGCTCGATTGAAGGCGGTGTGGAAAATATTATAATACCATCGACAAGACAAGAGGATTTTTCAAAAGAGAGACAGCTTTGCGAAGAGCATAGCTCTATTTTGAGATATCTTGTCGGTGTGCATCCTCATGAGGCAAAAACCTGCAATAACGATACATACGACAAAGCCACGGAAGAACTCAAACATCCTTTGTGTGTCGGCATAGGCGAAATAGGGTTGGATTACTACTATGAACACTCTGTCAAGGATATTCAAAAAGAGGTTTTTTCAAATTTTTTGGATATAGCCATTGAGAACGGTGTCCCGGTCTCCATTCACTCCAGAGAGGCTGCTGACGATATGGCTGATATACTGCTGTCAAAGAAAGGGCTTAATGGTGTTATACACTGCTTTTCCGGGGAAGAGAAGCTGTTGGATGTAGGTTTGAAGTTAGGGCTCTACTTTGGTATCGGAGGAGTGTTGACCTTTAAGAAATCCCTACTCAGGCAGACTATAGAGCAAGTTCCCATAGAGTTTATTGTTTTTGAAACGGATGCTCCCTATCTTGCTCCTGTGCCCAAACGCGGCAAAAGAAACGAGCCTTTATACATAAAATATGTTGCCAAAGAGCTTGCAAACCTCACGCAAAAGGAAGAACCGTTTCTTTTTGAGAGGACATACTACAACGCAAAAAGCATTTTTTTAGACTGATTGTGCTTGACAACGTTTGAATAATTTGTATATTTGTTTTGCTTTTAGTTTTAAAGATGGGCCCATAGCTCAGTTGGCTAGAGCCACCGGCTCATAACCGGTTGGTCCCAGGTTCGAGTCCTGGTGGGCCCACCAACTTTTTATTAATGGATGTTAGCAAAGTAGTTGAGGTTCTTGAAGCATATTTTCCCTTATCCCTTCAGGAAGGCTGGGATAACTCAGGCCTTCAAATTTCTCCCGACGATAAATCCATAAAAGGTGTCCTGCTGTCGCTTGATGTCGGTTTGGATACTGTAAAAGAGGCAATCTCTAAGAATTGCAACCTTATAATAGCTCATCACCCGTTGATTTTTTCTGCAACCAAAAAACTCAATAAGGAGATTTACCCCTACAACGCCATATTTGAAGCAATAAAAAACGGTATCGGGATTTATGCTTTTCATACTAATCTTGACATTGCAGAGGGCGGTTTGAACGATTTTTTGTGCGATATATTGGGGCTTAAAAATGTTGAAATTATCGAACATCATCCTCCTTTAAGGGTCGGAGTTCTGCCGAGCAAGATGAGCCTTGAACAGGCTGTTTTGTATGTAAAAGAAAAACTTGAGGTTGATTGTATAAAATATGTTAAGGGTAGTGACAGTGATGTAAAAAAGGTTGCTGTTTGCAGCGGAAGTTGCGCCGATATGGTTTATGAAATCGGGGATGTTGATTACGATGTATTTATAACAGGAGATTTAAAGCACCATACGGCGTTTTTTGCTAAAAATAGCGGTATTAACATAATCGATGCCACCCACTTTCATACGGAGAAGTATGCCAAGAATATACTCAAGAGTGCATTGATAGGTAAATTGGGCGGATTAAGGGTTATCATTAGCGAAAAAGACCGTGAGGCGTGGTTATACAAATAGGAGGTGAAGTTTGAATCGTAATTTGAAGAATCTTTTAAAGGTGCAGAGCTTGGACAGGGATATTGCAAGGTTGGAAGAGGAGATGGATAGAATTGAGCAGAAAGAACAAAAGATTCTTGAGGTTATAGCAACCAAGCAGGCTCAGTTGAAAGTGGCTCAGGAAGAGAAAGAAGAGATAGAAAAGGATAAGCTCTTTAAGGAAGGTTTGCTGACCGACACGCTTGAGAACTTGAAAAAGCTTGAGGTGAAGCTCAATTCGGCAACAACCGAAAAACAGGCAAATGCTGTTAATATAGAGATAGATATAGCAAAGACAAACAAGAATGTGCTTGAAGAGAAGATAATTTCTCTCGAAGAGGATATAGACGCAAAAGAGAAGGATATAAAGGAGCTGGAGGACAGGTATATACAACTCCAGAAAACGCTTAAAGAACATAAGGCAAAATTTGACGAGCGCAGAAAAGAGATTACACTTGAAATAGAAAAGATTAAGGGGCATAAAGACGAGCTGCTCGGAGATATAGACAAAGAGCTGCTGAAAAAATATGAAAAGCTGAACAGGTGGACAAAAGGAACAAGCATAGTCCCCGTTAGGCAGGATGCCTGCTACGGCTGTTTTATGAAACTGACGCCGCAGATATTAACATTGATTGAGGATACGGACGAGTTGGTGTATTGCCCGAACTGCGGAAGAATGCTCTACAAAGAAGAAGAGGTTGATGACGACAGTTGAGTTTTTTAGGCTGCTTTGGGATGAAATAGACGTTGATTCCTTGACTGCAAAGCACCCTTTTTTAAGCAAAGATGAGATTCAAGCCCATTTTGACTGCGTGTTTGATAAGTGCAAGGATGATAAAGCAGAAAGCGATTTGTATGAGCTTTATACCGACGGCGCTTCCAAGGGCAACCCCGGACATTCGGGCATAGGGTACGTTATAAAAAAAGACGGGTTTTTAATTGAAGAGCAGTCAAAATATATAGGTGTTGCAACAAACAACATTGCAGAATACACTGCATTGATTGAGGGTTTGAAAAGGTTGGACGAGCTTGGTGTTAAAAATGTAAGAGTTTATAGCGATTCGGAGCTTATGGTTAAACAGATTAAAGGAGAGTACTCTGTCAAAAACGACAAGTTAAAAACGTTGTTGAAAAAGGTTGAAGCGCTTATAAAACGCTTTAATTATTTCTCAATAGAGCATATACCTCGCAGTAAAAATGCGGAAGCCGACAAACTCTCCAAGCAGGGCTCGATGAATCACTCTACGTAGTAGAAGTTTAAACTGTATTGAAATGTTGCGTAAATATTCAATCTGTCTATGCCGAACCTTTTCGGTAAGGGGGGGAAAGGAGAGGCGTCTTTAACGGCTTCAACGGCTGCATTGTCCAATAAAGGATAGCCGCTTGAGCGCAAAAGAGATACTTTTACAACCTTTCCGCTTTTATCTATACTGAATAATATAAGCAACCTCCCCTGCTCTCCTGCCATTTGAGCTTCTTGCGGATAGACCCAGACATTTTGTATGGCATCTTTTATATGCTGCATATATGAGGCGTATTTTAAAGATTGTGTTCCGAGGCTAACCGTTGCTTCCTTTTTGGCGTTTTTGTATTGATACTCTTTGGATGTTCCCGAATTAAATCCTTTGTTGGTTTTGTTGGATAAAACTGCGTTGGGGTTGTAAAATCCCCCTGAAATTTTAATGGTTTTTGTTTTTTTTCTAAACTTTCGCTTTATGGACTTTTTCGTTTGCTTGGTCACGGCGGAACGTTTTTTATTGTACTGTTTACGGGCAGGTTTATGCTTGGGAGCTTTTGCAATCACCATTGGCTTTTGTTTTTGAATCTCTTTTAGCCCGGCAATAATTTTGGGTGTGGCTTTGATTGTTTTTTTTGGTATTTTTTCCTGTTTGTTGTATTTTTTTGCTATGCCTTTTTTTTGTATGTTTGCTGCTATTTTGTGTTTTTCCTTTTTAATCTTTATCTTTTCTTTGTGCGGTTTTGGCAGCGTCACTATGTCAACAAAATAGTGTTTTGGGAAATTGGGCAGTGCCGGCAGGTATTTTTTAAATATGACATCCTTTAACACAAAAAACAAAATAAGATGGAGCAAAAGAGATATGATAAGAGATAGGGCTATCAATTTTCTGTTTTTCATAGGAGTAACTATAAAATTTTATACTGATAAATACAATAGCTTTGACCTTTAGAGACAACTTTGATAGACTTTTAAGCGGAGAGGTGGCCGAGCGGTTGAAGGCGGTTGACTCGAAATCAACTGTGCGCATCTGCGCACCGCAGGTTCGAATCCTGTCCTCTCCGCCATTTTTTTGGAGTCGTTTTTATGAATCTTTTTTTGATAGATGTTGACAATACCGTTTACCCGAAGCAGCTCGGCGTTTTTGATGCCATAGACGTAAGAATTAACCAATATATGAAAAATTTGCTCGGAATGAGTGATGAACAGATTGATAAACTAAGAAAATTCTATTGGAACAAATACGGAACCACAATGTCCGGTTTGATTAAGCACTACCATATTGACCCGTACCATTTCTTGGACTATGTCCACGACATAGATATAGAGTCTTTAATCAAACCCAACCCTCTGCTTTTTAACAAAATAAAGAGCATAAAAGCCGTAAAAATAGCCTTTACCAACGCCCCGAAAAAGCACGCCGTCAGGGTTTTGGAGGCTTTGGGCATTATAGATTTGTTTGTCGATATTTTTGATATAATCAGTGCCAATTTTAAGGGAAAGCCCAACAGATATGCCTATGAGAAGATTATCAACAAGACGAAAGCCGACAGATATGCTATGATAGACGATTGGGAGGTTAATCTGAAAACAGCCAAGGCATTGGGTTTTTTTACGATTCTTGTAGGTGAAAGTTGTGTCGATGGCGTGGATTTGTGCATAAAGAGGTTTGAAGATATTAAAGAAGAATCTATGCAGTTCAGAAAGTTAGATTGTTTAGATAAAAAGGTTATTATAGCCCACCCGAACTAAAAATTTCTCAGTGCGTTTAAACCTTCGTCAGTTTAGTGGTTAGATGTTTTTAACTAAAATGAAAAGGCATTCTTTGTTGAAAAATGCCTAAAAAGATTGAATTTTGGAATTTTTTTAGTATACTTCTTTGGCTTGAAAAAGAATTTTGGAGGTAGCAGGAAAAATGAAAAGAACGTATCAGCCGCACAACACAAGAAGAAAGAGGACGCACGGTTTCAGAGCAAGAATGAAAACAAAAGCCGGCAGAGCCGTTTTGTCAAGAAGAAGACAAAAGGGAAGGAAAAGATTAGCGGTTTAAAGCCCCTGTATTGCGCACCGGCATCTAAAGAATTTAGAGATATTTATGATAAGGGAGATAAATTTGTAGGGCGTTTTTTTGTTGTATTTGTTTTACTGGGTAAGGACAGATTAAAAATAGGCTTTGTGGCAAGCAAAAAAGTCGGCAAAGCCCACAGCAGAAACAGGGCAAAAAGGTTAATGAGAGAGATAACGAGAGCAAATCAGCACTTATTGCCGAGCAATATTTATATGGTTTTAGTGGCAAGAAAAAGTATTTTGGGTGCTGATTTTGTTGAGTTAAACAGAGATTTTGTTAAATTTGCGCAAAAGTTTTTGAAAAAGCAGAATGAGTGTTAAAGATTTGCTTTCTAATGCCCTTATAAAATCCATTAAGTTTTATCAATACTATATATCGCCTCTGCATAGACCGAGCTGCAGGTTTTATCCGACCTGTTCAAATTATTCCATTGAAGCGATAAAGAAGTTCGGACCGTTACAGGGGAGCATTATGTCAATTTATAGGGTTTTAAGATGCGGTCCGTGGTCTGCGGGCGGATATGACCCACCTGACAAACCTATATTCCAGCTAAAAAGGAGCAATAAAAATGGAAGGTAATGAAAAAAGAGCAATAATTGCCATCGGTATAACAATGCTCTTAATTACAGTATATAGCTATTTCTATCTGCCGAGTCACACCAATCAAACGCCTAAAAAGGGGGCTCGGCAAACACAGGTTGTTAAAACAAAAGCACAAACCGTACTTCCGGGCTCAGCCAATGCCGTTACAACAACCGCTGCGCCGAAGCAGATAAAAGAGCGTTTGGTTGATGTAGATACGGACTACTACACGATTAGCATATCCAACAAAAACGGGGCTATCAAACGATTTGTGCTTAAAAAATATCACCTTGACAAAAAGCCAGTTACGCTTGTTGCGTCAACAGGGGCATACAACACGCTTGAAACCGTATTTAAGGATAAGCAGGTTGAAAATGTTGAAAAAAGCGCACCTTATACGTTTGATAAAAACAATATCATCTTAAACAAAAAAGGTGAGAAAAAGACACTTACGCTCACAAAAACGCTTAACGGCATAACAATTGTAAAAAGGTATATTTTTACAAACGGTAACTATGCCATAGATTTTAGCGTAAAGGTATTAAAAGACAATAAGCCTTTAAAGGAAGAATTTAGCGTTTATGCCGGACCTAATCTCGGGGATTTGGAAAAGAGCAAATACTCCCATCTCGGTGCTGTTGCTCTTGTTAAAGAGAAGAAGATAAGAAAAGATGAAAAGATAAAGCCGGACGAAGATATAAACTGGATTGCCCTTGAGAGTAAATATTTCTGCTTTGCCTTTCTTCCTGCCGAAAGCAACAGGCTTGTTGCGGGATATACAAACCTGAAGGGTAAGCACTATATCTATGCCAATCTCTATGCTCCCGCCGCTCTTGATATTTACGGAGGTCCGAAAAGCAAAGAGGATATTGCTGTTGTTGACCACAAATTGAGCAAAATTATCAGATTCGGTATGTTCGGATTTATAGGAAAGCCTCTTTTGAGTGTTTTAAACTTTTTATATTCAATAGTGGGAAATTACGGTGTAGCGATTATTATTCTGACTTTCTTCATAAGAATACTGTTTTATCCTCTGAGTTTCAAATCTTATAAATCTATGAAAGAGATGTCAAAACTTCAGCCCAAGCTCAAGGAGCTTCAACTTAAATATAAGGGCAAACCGGATTTGCTCAACAAGGCAACAATGGAGCTGTATAAAAAGCATAAGGTAAACCCGTTCGGGGGCTGTCTGCCCGTTATTATTCAAATACCCGTATTTTTGGCTTTGTATAACGTTTTGTTGAACGCCATAGAGTTGAGAGGTGCACCGTTTGCGTTATGGATTACGGATTTGAGCACAAAAGACCCCTACTACATTTTGCCCATTATAATGGGTCTTACTATGTTTGTTCAGCAGAAACTGACACCTTCGACGATGGACCCGAAACAGCAGAAGATTATGATGTTTATGCCGTTAATTTTTACGGTTATGTTTTTGAGCTTTCCGTCGGGATTGGTTATCTACTGGACAACAAACAATATTTTAACCATACTGCAGCAATTTATAGACTCCAAGATACTTCAGGCAAAAGAGAAGAATGTATGACGATGATATAATAGCTGCCATAGCAACCGGATATGCCGTTGCCGCAATAGGCATAGTAAGGGTGTCCGGTCGCGGTTCTTTGGAAATACTCGAAAAAATCTTCACAAAAAAACCTCCTTATGAGCATAGGAAAATACACTACGGTCATATAACAGATTCAAACGGTGAAGTTATTGATGAGGTTTTGGTTTCCGTTTTTAAAGCCCCCAATTCATACACCGGAGAAGACTCTTTTGAGATTAGCTGTCACGGTGGCTTGAGTGTTTTAAACTTTGTGCTTGAGAGGGTTTTTGAGGCGGGAGCGAGAATGGCGCAGCCGGGTGAGTTTACAAAAAGAGCTTTTTTAAACGGGAAGATTGATTTGTCTCAAGCAGAAGCGGTTGAAAAGATTATCTCATCAAAGAGCAAAAGAGCGTTGTTTATCGCGCAGAGGCAGCTTGCAGGGAAGTTTTCAAGCAGGATTGAGCAGATTAGAGAAAAGATTTTGTTTCTTATGGCAGAAAACGAGGTTATTATCGACCACCCCGAAGAGGATTTAAGCTTTGTTGAAACAAAAGAAAAGGTGAATATGCTTGTTGATATAAAAAAACAATTAAAATCCATTCTTAAATCGTCACAGTACGGAGATATGATTTTTGAAGGTGTTGTGCTTGCTATTATCGGTAAACCAAATGTCGGAAAATCCAGTCTTCTTAATATCTTAACGGGTACCTCTAGGTCTATTGTCACAGATATACCCGGCACAACAAGAGATGTTGTCTCAGAAACTTTTAACATAAAAGGGATACCTTGCACAATTCTCGATACGGCAGGCATTAGGGAAACGAACGACGTTATAGAAAATATAGGTGTTCAAAGAAGCAAAAAGGCTCTGAAAGAGGCTGACATTGTTATTGCTATGTTTGATGCCTCAAACGGGCTTGACGAAAGGGACGTGCGCATAATAAACTATGCTGTGAAATATTCAAACAAGGTTGTTGGTGTGGTTAATAAAACAGATATCAAAAAAGCAAAATTTAGGCTTCCTTTTGATAAGGTTGTTGAGGTATCTTGCAAAAATGAGGCAGGAATAGATAAGCTTGAGGATACTATTGCCGATTTGGTTATCAACTTGGAGAACGATTCCGATATTGTGTCATTAAATGCAAATCAAAAAGATAGTTTGAAGAAGGGTATAAATATTTGCGATAAGCTGATTGAGGATTTTCAAAGAGGTGTTGATCCGGCACTTATAGGTGTTGATTTTATATCGTTAGCCGATTCGTTAGACGATATTGTAGGTAAAATCAGTAATGAAGATATGTTGGATACTATGTTCAAAAAATTCTGTATTGGAAAGTAGTTGATGTTTCACGTGAAACATCAAGGCGGTGAAGTGTATGATTTATCCCAAAAGATATGACGTCATAGTTATAGGTGGCGGGCACGCAGGCTGCGAAGCGGCGCTGATTTCTGCAAGACTGGGCGTTAAAACATTAATGTTGACCATATTTCTGGATTCCATAGGTGCTATGAGCTGTAATCCTGCCATCGGGGGTTTGGCTAAAGGACATCTCGTTAAAGAGGTTGACGTTTTCGGCGGCGAAATGGCAAGAAACATAGATGAAACCGGGTTGCAGTTTAAGATATTAAACAAAAGCAAGGGACCTGCCGTGTGGTCATCTAGAGCCCAAGCCGATATGACGGCATATAAATTGAGAATGAAATATGTTCTCGAGCATCAGGAGAATCTCGATATAAAGCAGGAGACGGTGGACGAAATAGTTGCTGAAAACGGTAAAGTCATAGGCGTCAAAACGCATTTGGGCAATGAATATCTGTGTGATAGTATTGTGGTAACGACAGGCACATTTATGAAGGGCAAGATATTCATTGGATTAAACGAATACCGTGCGGGACGAGCCTGGGAACCCCCATCGGAGAAACTTTCAGACAGCTTGAGGGCTCTTGGGTTAAGGGTAAGCAGGTTAAAAACAGGCACAACCCCGAGGCTTGATGCGAGGACAATTGACTTTGATGCTTTGATAGTTCAGCCGGGTGATGATGAGCCTGTTCCGTTCTCATTTAAAACCACCAAGTTCAATAGACCTAATATGCCCTGCTACCTAGCATATACAAACGAGACAACGCATAAGATAATACTGCAAAATTTAGACCAATCACCTCTATATAGCGGTATGGTTGAGTCTGTTGGACCGAGATACTGCCCGTCAATAGAAGATAAGGTCGTTAAATTTTTTGAGAAGAAACAGCATCAAATATTTTTGGAGCCTCAAGATGAAAATTCTTCCGAAATATATGCGGACGGTCTGCACACGTCTCTCGGCTACGAGGTACAGTTAAAATTTTTAAGAAGTATGAAGGGGCTTGAAAAGGTTGAGATTATGCGTCCCGGATATGCCATCGAGTATGATTTTGTTGACCCTACTCAACTTAAACACACCCTTGAGGTAAAAAACGTAAGAGGTTTGTTTTTAGCCGGACAGATAAACGGCACAAGCGGTTACGAGGAGGCTGCCTCTCAGGGAATTATTGCGGGTATTAATGCGGCATTTTATATACAAAAGAAGGAACCTTTTATAGTCAATAGGAATGAAGCCTATACCGGTGTTTTAATAGACGACCTTGTGACCAAGGGCACAAAAGAACCCTACAGGATGTTTACATCAAGAGCCGAATACAGGCTGATATTGAGGGAAGACAATACGCATTTGAGGTTGGCTAAAAAGGCTTTTGATGCTGGTTTGATGAGTAAAGAACAGTATTTATTGATAGATGAACAGAAAAAGAAGATAGAGGAGACAATAAAAAAACTCAAAACAACGTATGTTTTTCCGAATGATAGGGTGAATAAAAAGCTTTTAGAGCTCGGCAGCGAAATCATAAAGACAAAAACAGACCTTGCCAAGCTTATGAGAAGAACCGAGTTTAATTACGATAAACTTAGAGAGCTTGCCGTCGGTTTAGAAGATATTGAACCTTTTATAAAGCAAGAGGTAGAGATAGATTTGAAATACGAGGGCTATCTCAATCTTCAAAAGCAGCAGATAGAAAAGTTTAAAAAATACGAGGATATGAGAATCCCCGAAGGGTTTGATTATAATCTTGTTGGTGGACTGTCAAATGAAGTTAAAGGTAAGTTGATGGAGATAAGACCGACATCAATAGGGCAGGCAGGCAGGATACCCGGTGTAACACCTGCTGCTGTTGCAATACTTGTAGTACATTTAAAAAAGGTTAATGACAAAAGAATTAGAAACACAGCTTGAAAATACTTTCCTTAATTTAGAGCTTGAGCCGCGTAATATTGAATTATTTATAGAATACATAAATACTCTCCGAAAGTGGAACAGAAAAATAAACCTCATTTCAAAAAAAGAGAACGATATTGTAAACAGCCTTATTGCTCCGTCCTTGCTTTTTTTTAAGGTTACAGAAGGTCTGAACTGCTCAAGTGTTGTTGATTTGGGTTCGGGAGCCGGCTTCCCGGGCTTTGTTATAAAAATATATGAGCCTGATATTAAGATGTTTATGATAGAAAAGAACAGCAAGAAGTGCGCCTTTTTAAATTATGTTAATACAATTTTACAGCTTGAGAGCCAAATAATATCGGAAAGTCTTTTTGATATTACAAGCAGTAAAATTGAAGCAGCAGATATTGTAACAGTTAGAGGAGTGCGGTTGACAAAAAACATAATAGAAGAAATAAAAAGAAAAACCAAAAGCAAACGACTGATTTATTTTACATCCCAATCAATACATTTACCTTTGGTTTTAGAAAAACAGATGGAATTCAATTATGTTGTTTCAAAAATGTATAAACTATAAAACAGGCGGACTAACAACCCAGATTGTTTCTACATCAACGTCGCCTACGTTTCTATAGGAGTGAGGAAGAGAGCTCGAAAAATAGAAGCTGTCACCCGGCTCCAAAATTCTTTTTTGCCCGCCTATATTGAGTTCGAGTTTACCTTTAAGGACATATCCGAACTCTTCTCCTATGTGCTTGTGGTCTTTCATAGAACCGCAGCCTACGGGTATCACCTTGTAGAGAGGCTCCATAGATTTATTGGAAATCTTGGATACAAGAAGTTCGGCAAAAATATGGCTTTCAGGATAGATAATTTGTGTTCTTTCTTCCTTGGACAAAAATATTTTATCTTTTGTCTGCTCATCGCTCAACAGTTCGCCTACCTGTGCATCCAAAGCAGCTGCAATTTTTTTAAGAACACTGATGGACGGTACGGCTTTTCCTGTTTCTATCTGAGAAATATAGGCATCCGTACAGCCTACTTTTTCTGCCAAAACTTTAAGAGTTAGCCCCAGTTTTTTTCTGCGTGTTTTTATCTTTTCTGACATCTCCATTTCAATCAATCCTCCATCAACAAAATTGTAAAAACGTAAGCATAAAAAAACAGGGGATTTAAATCCCCTGTTCCTTTATACCTGCTTTGATTACGAAGCCGTGTCAAACTGGGCTTTAATGCCCTCCCACATCAGATACCACGCTACAAGAGCCGTTAATATTCCTTCATATCCGGCAAATGTTTTGATAGCAACAGAACCGGAATAGTGTGCTATTACAAGCAAGATAAACAATATATCCAACAGTACGAAAAGCACAATCAATGTGGTATGTCCCGTCTTAAAGGTTAACAGGGTCATAATTGTTGTGTAAATTGTCCAGGCAATTAAGGTTATACCCAGTGCCGGGCCCAAAGAAGCTGCCGGAACCAAACCTAATTTCGTAAAGTAAACTAATGAAGCCAAGGCAATCCAGAATGCTCCGTATGAGCCGAATGCACACATACCGAATGTGTTCCCGGTCTTCATTTCCATAAAGCCAGCTATCAACTGTGCCAATCCTCCGTAGAACAGACCCAAGGGTAGAGCTGCATCAAGAGCAGCCGGAACCAAACCGGCATTGTGAACGTTAAGAACGAAAGTTGTAAGAGCAAATCCGCCAAGACCCAATGGACCTGGATTAGCAAACTGTCCTTCAGCCATAAAACACCTCCACTAAAAATAATAGATAAACATCAACCCACATTTAATTATTTGTAAGTATTTTATTATAATTTTCCTAAAAGTCAAGAAAAAATTAACTTTTACTCAAATTCTTGCTCTGCCTCTGGTTATTAACAAGTAAAAATCGGTGTGGTTAGTGCTTTTTCTAACAATCGCTCGTGGTATTTCATACTCTGAAAATTTGCCTATTTGGTATATTTTTTGACCTATTATATAGGCTCTCTTCACTTTATTTTGTTTTAAGATATTTACAACTTCTTGGCTGTAGCTGCCAAACGGATATGCAAAATCTTCCACATTAAAAAATCTCGACAGTATTTTTAAGGATTGCAATATCTCTTTATTTATTTCCTCCGCACTCAAATTCGGCAATTGTGTGTGATGGTGTGAGTGTGACCCTATAGCCATACCCAGAAAAATAAGTCGTTCAATATCATCTTCATTAAGCATTTTTACACCGTTCATAGTTTTGCCTATGTATGCGGTTGATATGAAAAAAAGTCCTTTCATTGAATATTTATTTAAAATTTCTGCGGCTTTTACATTATCTTTATATCCGTCATCAAAGGTTATCAAAACATATCTGTTTTTTTTCCAAGCTCCATCCTTTTTCAACCGCTCTATCTCAGATGGCAGAATAGCCGTATAACCCTTTTTTTTAAGGTATTTTACCTGTTTTTCAAATGTCGAAGGAGATATGGAAAATTTATCAAGTGAGGTATTTGTGGGGCTGTCGTCAATTCTGTGATACAGAAGAACGCTAATACCCTTTTTAGGCAGCCTGTAGAAGTTAAACCTCAAAAGCAATGCAACTATGCTTAAAAAAAACAGAGCCAAATAAATCATTTTCGGTTTAATTCCATAAGTTTGGCGTATTTTACAAAGACATAAAAAGATGACATAAGAGCATAAACGCTGCCTTCGTAACCGTCAAGAAAAGCGCCCATAAGAACAAACCGCTTGAAAAGTTCAAAGGACATCCGCAAAAAGGGAAATATTTTTGAAACACGTTTGCCGTTTTTTTTGTGTTTTTGAGCTATGAGTGTGGTGTAGGAGTTAAATTTTTGAAGGTAATCCTGAAGGCTGTCATAACTGTAGTGCAAAATTACGTTTTTGAGTTTTGCTGCTTTTTTATCGGTCTGTATGCCTTCGTGGATGTCGGATTCATCAAAGGCAAAATAGCCCTTTTTGAATAATCTTAAATGATAGTCGGGATATGTACCGCCAAATCTTAATTTTTTACCCATAAAAACAAGTTGTATGTTAATCAGGAATGCTGCTTGCTCGGTATTTTCAACGGTTGTTTTTATTTCCGAGGCTAAATTTTTACTGACAACCTCATCGGCATCTATCGAAAGCACCCAGTCCGTATTTAGCTTTGATATGGCGAAATTTTTCTGTTTTCCATAGCCGAGCCACTCTTGATAATAAACTTTGTCGGTATATTTTTTTGCGATTTGAACGGTATTATCGCTGCTGCCAGAATCGACAACAACAATTTCATCGCAGAAGGAGACGCTTTTCAAAGTCCTTTCTATATTTTTTTCTTCGTTGTATGCGATAATGGCACAACCAAGGCTCATTATTCTCCTAAAAGCCTTTTTCTGGATTCACTGCTCATCATACTCGGATTCCACGGCGGGTCCCAAACTATATCGATTAGTACGTCTTTTGCTCCTATCTCTTCAAGCCTTGCCGTTATATCTTCCTGTATGGGAACATTCAAAGGGCATCCCGGTGTTGTGAGGGTCATAACCACCTTTACCCTGTCTTCGTCATCTATATCTATGGCGTAAATAAAACCGAGATTTACAACATCAAGCCCTATTTCAGGGTCAACAACATTGTAAAGAGCATCAACCACGTCTTTTTTAGTCAATTTACCCATATTAAACATACTCCTTTTTTGTAAGCCTGAAGTTTAAAACATTTTTTGCGTTTTTAACACTCACATCCGATTTTTTTATTTTTGCTTTCAATTTTCTGACTATATCGGAATCTTCTTTTAAGAACTTTACGGTTAATATATTGTCAATGTTCATAATTAACATACTGCTTTTATAGAGAGAATCTTTGGTGTCCAAGGGAAATACCTCAAGGGATGAGTCTTTCTCCACACATCTTTGAACATTTTCGAGCTTTAAGCCCATATAAGACTGCTCCTCAAGAAACAGCAGAAATTCCTCTTCGTCCTCATCGTTGTAGAGGCTGTTTATCGAGCCTATATAGCTTTCTCCGTTGACCAGGTCAACCCTAACCCATACATCATTCATATCAAACCTCAATCCAAAGGCAAATTTTTTATAATATTAAACTCTTTTTCAAAAGCGGATGCGCATTTAAATATATTATCCTCTCTGAACACATTTGCCATTATCTGCAGCCCCAACGGCAGTGAGTTTTTTGAAATGCCGTTTGGAATGCTGATAGCAGGTATTGCAGCCAAACTTGCCGGGATTGTGAATATATCCGACAGGTACATCTGCAGAGGGTTGTTTGCCTTTTCTCCAATGCCAAATGCTTCTGTCGGAGTCGTAGGGGCTATAATAACATCAAACCGCTCAAATGCTTTGTCAAAATCCTGCTTTATCAGCCCTCTCAACTTCTGTGCTTTAAGGTAGTATGCATCATAGTAGCCGCTTGACAGAACATACGTCCCAAGCATTATTCTTCTTTTAACCTCGGTGCCGAAGCCTTGAGAACGGGTTTTTATGTACATATCTTTCAGGTTTTCGTAATTATCGGCTCTGAAGCCGTATTTAACGCCGTCGTAGCGTTCAAGATTGCTGGAGGCTTCCGCAGGAGCTATTATGTAGTAATCCGAAACAGCATACTTTGAGTTAGGCAAATCAACACTTTCAAGCTCACATCCGAGCCGTTTGAATATATCTACACTCTCCTCCATAGATTTGGCAACATCACTTGAGCAGTCCTGTAAAACCTTATCGTAAACACCTATCTTCATACCGGATATGTCCGTATTGAGATACTTTGTAAAATCGTCAACGGCAACATCGGCGCTTGTTGAATCTTTCGGGTCTTTCCCCGAAATTATATTCATTAAAATTGCAGCATCCTCAACATCTTTGGTTATAGGACCAATCTGGTCAAGACTTGAAGCAAAGGCGACAAGCCCGTATCTTGAAACCCTGCCGTATGTGGGTTTTAAGCCAACCACACCGCACAGAGCCGCAGGCTGTCTTATAGAACCGCCCGTATCGGAACCTAAGGCGCAAATTGCCTCCCCGCTTGCAACGGCTGCCGCCGACCCTCCGCTTGAACCGCCGGGAATCTTTGTCAAATCCCACGGATTGTGGGTTGTTCCGAAGTAGGATGTTTCTGTGGAAGAGCCCATTGCAAATTCGTCGAGATTGGTTTTACCTATAAAAACTCCTCCTTCGCTTTTGAGTTTCTCTATAACGGTAGCGTCAAAAACAGCCGTGTAGTTTTCCAATATCTTTGACGAGCAGGTGGTTTTTTTGCCCTTTATATGCATATTGTCCTTTATTGTTATGGGAATATTTCTCAAAATGCCTGTTTTGTCGTTTGGTGCAAACTCCTCAAACACAGACACGTATGCGTTTATCTTGCCGTCTTTTTGCTTAATTCTTTTTAACAGTGAGTCATATATTTCTTTTGGCGTAACCTCTTTTTTATCCGTAAGCTCTATGAGCTTATGAAGCGTTTCTTTATACAACATACGAACTCCTTATATGACCCTCGGAACCTTAAATGCACCTTCCATACCCTCAGGAGCATTTAAAAGAGCTGTTTCGTTATCCAAAGATTTTTCCGTCTTATCTTCTCTGAACACGTTACTCATTTTTGTTATGTGGAATGCAGCCTCCTGGTCGGATAGGTCGAGATTATCAATTTCTTTCATATAGTCCAGTATTTCGCCGAATTGCTGCGTGAATTTGCCTATATCGTCTTGCTCTATCTCTAGCATAGCAAGAGCGGCGATTTTTCTAATATCGTCTTCGTTTATCATTTGCAACCCCTTAAATAGTTTACTTTTGTCAAAAACAACCCGTTTGGAGGAGCTTTAAGCGATTTTAGCTCCGTTTGTGAGCGGATTATATTATCGCTAAAATTTATTTTCAAGGTATTTCTTCCAAAAGCGGCAAGTATGCCGACAATATTTCTGACCATACCCCTCAAAAATCCGTTTGCTCTAATGTTTATGATAACAAAACCCCTTATTCTTTTTATGCGTATGAACTGCACGTTTCTCACGCAATTTTTATTTCCCGGCTCATTTGCCACAAATCCGAAATCTTTCTTTCCCTCAAACAAATATTTTATGCTTTTCATAGCCTCAATGTCCAAATCTTCTTTTATGTACCAACTGTATCTGTAAAAAAACGGATTTGCCGCAGGGTTATTATAGATAAAATATGTATATTCCCTGTATAGAGCTTTGTATCTTGAATGAAAGTCGTCTTCAACACTATGGACACTTAAAATCCTTATATCTTTCGGCAAAATAGAGTTTATGGCTCTCAAAAGATTGTCGGGCTCAATATTATCTTTCGGAGGGTTAAAATCTATGTATTGAGCCAAAGCGTGCACTCCGCTGTCGGTTCTTCCCGCATAATTTATTTTTATCGGCGTTTTGTATATGGTTTTAAGTGAACGTTCAATGTTAAATTGAATGGTATTTACCTTGGGTTGAGTTTGAAACCCGCAGTAATCTGTTCCGTCGTATGCAACCCTGGCGCAATATTTTATAGGTCACTACCTCCAACCATAATCGATGGTATTCTAAGCGTTGGCTCACCGTCTGTTACGGGTACGCCCTGGGAACCTTTGCCGCAGGTGCCGATTTCAATACCGAAGTCGTTTCCCACCATATCAATCTCCTCAAGAACCTTCGGTCCGTTACCTATTAGGGTTGCCCCCCTTACCATATGTTTAATTTTTCCTTTTTCTATCAAATATCCCTCGTTTACCTCAAAAACAAAGTCTCCCGTTATCGGGTTGACCTGTCCTCCTCCCATATGTTTGACAAGCAAGCCGTCTTCAACGGATGCCACAATGTCGTCGGGATTTTCCTTACCCGGCAGAATGTATGTATTGGACATTCTGACAATCGGAGCATAGCGGTAGGACTCTCTTCTTGAATTTCCGGTTGTCTCTTTGTCTGCAAGTTTTGCGTAGGTTTTATCAAACATATAATTTTTTAAAATGCCGTTTTCTATCAATAGTGTGTTTTGAGCCCTGCTGCCTTCATCGTCAAAAAAGTAAGAGCCTCTCATTTTCGGTCTTGTAGAATCGTCAACAACACTGATTTGTTCGTTTGCAACCTTTTGAGAAAGTTTGTCTTTATAGACGCTCATAGATTCGTAAACCAAGTCAGCCTCAAGCCCGTGCCCCACAGCTTCGTGAATCATAGTTCCTCCGGCAGAAGACGAAAGCACGACACTCATCTTGCGCGCTTTTAGAGGAGGGGATGCAGTTAGTTCAAGCAGTTTTTGTGTCATATCCTCTGCTATCTTTTCAAAATCAAACTGCGAGAAAAATTCAAATCCTCCGAGTGCACCCAAAGGTTTTCTGAAGCTCTGTATTACATTATCTTTTTTTGCCGTCATCTCAACAAAGAGAACGCTGTATATGCGTTCCTCAGACAGGCAGACACCATTTTCGTTTATAATTTCTATATTTTTTTGTTTATCCGAGTAAGTTATGTTTACCTGACGAATCTCTTGATGCTTATAGGCAGTGTCATTAAAAATATCAAAAATTTCCTTTATTTTTTCAGTTTGGGGAGCATATCCTCCGTACTGTTCGACTTTTCTGGTCTGTTCCTTGTTTATATTGAATTTACCCGCTTGAGGGTTAGCCGCATCGGACAAAAATTTTGCAATTTCAAATACGGATTTTTCCGATGAGTCGTATGTTGAGGAAAAGAGTGTTGATAAGCCTTTAACCAATCTGACGCCCACGCCGTTTTCTTCTCCTATCTTAATATTTTCTATTTTTCTGTTGGCGGCTTCAATAAGTCTGGTGTAGGAATTTTCTTTGTAAATATCGAAAAAATCGGAAGAGCTGTTTTTTAAAACATAAAAAGCGTCTTCATACATCAAGCAAACTCCTCAATAAAAAAGAGGAGAATAGAGAAAGCTATTCTCCTCTTTCAAGAAATGTTTATCTTCCAAGTTTTTCTTCAAGTTTTTTTATGTTGAGTATGGTTGACATTATGCTGTCGGGGTTAAGGCTCATAGAGTCTATGCCTTCGCGAACGAGAAATTCCGCAAAATCAGGGAAGTCACTTGGGCCCTGCCCACAAATACCAACGGGCTTTCCGTGTTTGTGAGCCGTTTTTATGAGCATGGAAATCATTCTTTTAACCGCTATGTGGCGCTCGTCAAACAGGTGAGCGACAAGACCGGAATCTCTGTCTATTCCAAGCGTTAGTTGTGTCAAGTCGTTTGAGCCTATTGAGAAGCCGTCAAATATTTCGGCATACTCGTCGGCGCATATAACGTTGCTTGGGATTTCAGCCATTACGTATATTTCAAGCCCGTGTTCTCCCTGGACGAGCCCGTTTTTCTTCATTTCGTCAATAACCTTCTGTCCCTCTTCAGGTGTTCTGCAAAACGGAATCATTAAGGCAACATTCTCCAGTCCGAACTCCTCTCTGACCTTTTTCATAGCCTTACACTCAAGCGCAAATCCTTCTTTGTAGTGGTCTGAGTAGTATCTCGATGCACCTCTGAAACCTATCATTGGGTTCTCTTCTTCAGGTTCAAACTGGGTTCCGCCTATGAGGTTGGCATATTCGTTTGTCTTAAAGTCGCTCATTCTGACAAGTATTTGGTTCGGATAAACGCTTGCAGCAAGCATTGAAACACCCTCTGCAAGTTTATCGACGAAGTATTGAGGCTTGTCTTCATATCCTTCCGTTAGTTTTGCTATAATATCTTTTGCCTGTTTATCCTCAAGCTCGTCAAAATGTATTAACGCAAGCGGGTGAACCTGAATGAACGAGCTTATTATAAATTCCATCCTTGCCAAACCGATTCCGTCATTCGGAATGCTGGCACTTGCAAGTGCTATTGCCGGGTTGCCGAGATTCATCTTTATCTGAGTTTTAGGTTTTTCAATTTGAGATAGATCGACCGTCTCAAGCTCGTAGTCAAGCGTTCCTTTATAGATATAGCCTATCTCTCCTTCGGCGCAGGATATTGTTATTTCATCACCTGTTTTAAGTTTATCCGTTGCATCGCCGCAGCCGACGATTGCAGGAACCCCAAGCTCTCTTGAAATGATGGCAGCGTGGCAGGTTCTTCCGCCCCTGTTTGTTATTATGGCAGCCGATTTTTTCATAATAGGCTCCCAATCCGGGTCGGTCATATCGGTAACGAGAATCTCTCCGTTTTTAAATTCGTGCATATTTTCAGGTGTATCTATAACGTGAACTTTTCCAGTTGCTATCTTGCTTCCTACGGCAATTCCTTCGGCAACTACATCGCCTTTCTCTTTTAGCTTGTACGTTTCAAGCACGCTTAAATTTTTTCTGGATTGAACAGTTTCAGGTCTTGCCTGAACAACAAAGAGTTGGTTTGTTTTGCCGCATTTTGCCCACTCTATATCCATAGGAGTGTATGTTCCGTTTTTGTTTGTATAGTGCTTTTCTATCGCCACTGCCCATTTTGCGAGCGTTAAAATATCATCATCCGTTAATGAGAACCTTAGCTGCTCTTCTTTTGTTGTATCAACATCCTTAATTCCGCCGTTTTCGTCATATACGGCTTTGTTTAGTTTTGAGCCGAGCCTTTTTTTGATAATGGATTTATAACCCTTCTCAAGTGTGGGTTTGAAAACCATAAACTCATCCGGGTTTACCTTTCCTGAGACAATATTCTCTCCAAGACCATAGCTTGCATTTATCACAACCGCTTTATCGAAACCGCTTTCGGTATCGATTGAAAACATAACGCCGCTTGCAGCCAAATCGCTCCTTGCCATCTTTTGGACACAAATCGATAAACCGATTTTAAAATGGTCGAAGTGTTT
Organism: Desulfurellales bacterium; assembly: GCA_027035575.1. GTDB lineage: Bacteria > Campylobacterota_A > Desulfurellia > Desulfurellales > Hippeaceae > S144-51. The sequence continues at coordinate 114,009 of JALVUQ010000048.1, forward strand.
ATCGTGTCTGTAGGATGTGGCTCTGTCGGTAAAGATGGAGGCGTAGCAGCTTTTAACGTAGTGTATGATATTATCCAAACCTTTGACGTTTAGGTATGTGTCTTGCTGTCCGGCAAAAGAGGCATCGGGCAAGTCTTCTGCGGTTGCAGAACTCCTTACGGCAACATCGCTTTCGTCTTCGTTGTAGTATTCGCTTAATTTTTTGTATGCCTCTTTGATTTCGTCGTATAAATCATCCGGCATAACGGCATTGAAAATGAGGTCTCTTGCTTTTTTGGTTTTTTCCTTCATAGCATTAATATCGTGCGTATCAAGATTGCTTAAAACATCCTGAATCTTATGTCTCAAATCGTTTGCATCAAGCAAATACCAATACGAATCAGCCGTTAGAGCAAAACCGTATGGAACATTTACCCCTTCTGATTTTAATTCTTTAATCATCTCGCCCAAGGATGCGTTTTTCCCCCCAACCAGTTTGACATCTTCGGCACTAACCTCATCTAACCACTTAATATGCTTCACTTAAACACCCCCAAAAAATAACTTATATAACAGACCTGTCAATACACGGATGCACCTGATATTATCACAACGCCATACCTATTTCAACGTAAAAAACCTTTTTGTTAGTGATTTGATATAAGTAACTATTTGTTCTATCATTAGTTTAAAAAACTCAAACTTTCCTGATAATCGTTGAACTAACAGTGTGTTTGTTTTGTTTAAAGTGTGGTGGCGTAAATAAAAAGTAAAAAGCTCATTTTTCATAATTTCTTTGATTGTTTAACATTTCTGCTTTTGGTGTTGCTTCTACAACGGTTATGAGAAGGGAATTTCTCTACAAAACAACAAAACGATTAGCGACTATTTTAAGTTCGGCAGATACCTGATATATATGCTTAATCTCAAGCAGCATTTGGAATTTACTGTAAATTTGTAAAGTTGATTGTCAGGGAAGGACAGAATACGCAAAAAGTTAAACGATATACACTTAGGTGCTAAAATATCATTTTTGAGTTGTTTGCGTTTTTATTGAGTAAAAAATTGAAAAGTTAGTATTTCATTGTTATTATGTTATATTATGAGGTATTCTATATTATTCTTGTATATTTCGTAATATTTTGACTTGAAATTTTAAAAAAATGGTATATTGTTAGCACTCGATGAGTATGAGTGCTAACAAAAAATTTTAGGAGGTTGAAGAGATGGCATTTAAACCTTTGATGGATAGGGTTTTGGCTGAGCTTATGGATGTAGAGGAAAAAACGGAGTCGGGCATTATCATTCCCGATACGGCAAAGGAAAAACCACAGCAAGCTACGGTTATTGAGGTTGGAGATGATGTTGAACTTGTAAAGAAGGGTGACGTAGTCGTATTTGAGAAGTATGCGGGCAATGAAATTAAAATTGACGACAAGAAGTATGTAATTTTAAAGGAAGACGAAATTCTCGGTAAATTCGAGTAGGAGGTAGTTGAAAATGAGTGCAAAAGTATTGGAGTTCGGAGATAGCGCAAGAGAATATATACTAAAAGGTGTTAATAAACTGGCTGATGCAGTAGCCGTTACAATGGGACCAAGAGGAAGGAACGTTGTTATTGACAGAAAATTCGGAAGTCCGACAATAACAAAGGACGGTGTTACGGTAGCAAGAGAAATCGAACTGGCAGAACCTTATGAGAATATGGGAGCCCAGCTTGTTAAAGAGGTTGCATCAAAAACAAGCGATGTTGCAGGTGACGGAACAACAACGGCAACGGTTTTGGCAAGGGCAATCTACAGAGAAGGTTTAAGAAACGTTACGGCTGGCGCAAATCCTATTGAGATAAAAAGAGGAATCGATAAGGCTGTCGATAGCGTTGTAGCCGAGCTTAAAAAAATATCAAAAGAGGTAACGGATAAAAAACAGATTGCAGAGGTAGGAACCATTTCTGCAAACAATGAAGCAGAAATCGGAAATATCATTGCCGAGGCAATGGATAAGGTTGGCAAAAATGGTGTTATAACCGTTGAAGAAGCCAAATCAATGGAAACAACCCTTGAGCTTGTTGAAGGAATGAGATTCGACAGAGGATATCTCTCTCCTTACTTTGTGACAAATACCGACAAAATGGTTGCAGAGCTTGAAGACCCGTTCATAGTTATAACTGATAAAAAGATAAGCTCAATGCAGGAATTTTTGCCGCTTGTTGAAAAAATAGCAAAGGCAGGAAAGCCGTTTATTGTTATAGCCGAAGAGGTTGAAGGCGAAGCTTTGGCAACTCTTGTTGTGAATAAAATCAGAGGAACAATCTCCTGCATTGCTGTAAAAGCTCCAGGATTCGGCGATAGAAGAAAAGAGATGTTAAGAGATATAGCTATTTTAACCGGCGGTCAGGTAATCAGCGAAGAGACGGGAATGAAGCTTGAAACAGCTGACCTGTCTATGTTAGGTAGGGCAAAAAAGGTTATAGTTGATAAAGAAAACACAACAATCGTTGACGGTCTCGGCTCAAAAGAGGAAATAGAAGCTAGAATAGAGCAGATTGACGCTCAGATTGAGCAGTCCACAAGCGAATATGACAAAGAAAAATTAAGAGAAAGAAAAGCGAAATTGGCAGGCGGTGTTGCAATAATTAAAGTGGGTGCCGTAACCGAAACCGAGATGAAAGAGAAGAAAGCAAGGGTTGAGGACGCTTTAAATGCTACAAAAGCCGCTGTTGAAGAGGGTATTGTAGCAGGCGGCGGAAGCGCTCTATTGAGATGCCAGACAGTTTTGGACGATTTGAAGGGCGACAACGAAGACCAGAATATAGGCATAAGAATTATCAGGAAGGTTTTGGAAGAGCCCGCAAGAGTTATAGCCGACAATGCCGGTTTTGAAGGCTCTATAATTGTTAACAAAATCAGAGATAACGATGATGTTGCCTACGGATTTGATGCAAGGGGCGGAGATTTCGTGAATATGTTTGAAAAGGGTATTGTTGACCCGACAAAGGTTGAAAGAACTGCAATCCAAAACGCCGCATCCGTTGCCGGACTGATGCTGACAACGGAGACGCTAATAACGGATAATCCTGATGAGAAAGAGGAAATACCGGCAGGAGCAGCCGGTGGAATGCCCGGAATGTATTAAAACAAACGTCTCTTCTCTCTTTTTTACCCGCCAAAGGCTTTTGCCTTCCGGCGGGTTTTTTGTTTGATAAACTACTAATATTATCCTCCAACCACTACTCATACCTTCTTCACACCTCGTAAGTGTGAAAAGGGTGTAAAAAGAGTGATGATTAAACTCTCAAACAACTAATTATAATTATCGCAATGTCATTTACTTTCTTTATTTGCTCGAGTTATAGTTAGTTGTTTGGTAAAACCACGAGTAGTAATGTTGACGAATTGGCTTTTAAAAATTTGTCTTTTCCTAAAACCCCCGTAAAAAGAGAGATTTTCCGCTCTTTTATTTAATCCCGCCAAGCTGACGCTGAGCGTTAGCTAACCTCTATTGGCTTTGGCTTCTTTGCTCCGGTCTGAAATTAGTAATTTAAAATTATCCTCTCTGCTACTTAACCATTAACCTTTTTTCACACCTCGTAGGTGTGCATTTTGGGAGCGGTTAATCGTTGTCGGTTATTGTAAGGTCAAAGCTTTTTTCATAAAGATTATCAACAATGCCGAAACCTTTCTTTTCTGCGGTTTCGGCAACTACTTTATTTTGTGAATAAAACCTGACTCCGACGCCCCGTTTTGTTAAATCATAAGCCAAATCAAAAAACAGTTCGAGATTGTCAGGATTTTCAATGACAAACAGCGCCTTTTTTTGTTTTTCATCTAACTTTATCTGATGCACGTCCCTGTTTATATTCATAATATACGGTTTTTCAATCAGAAGCTCTACGGCGTTTTTTAGGTTAAACTCTCTTTTTTTGGCTTCCAATTCGCTATAAACAACGTTCATAAATTCCAAATCGGCAAGCGTATCAACGGAAATTCTATGTTTAAGCTCATAAAAAATTTTATCATCGTATATGCAGTCAACTTTAAACATATCAGGTTTTAGATATACAATCGGAAACTGATGTTCCCTTAAATTAGGCTTGTCAGAAATTATATCAGCCAACTCCCAGCACTTCTTTCTATAAACCCCCATACCCTCGTGAACGGCAGGCTTATCACTCCTTTTACAAAAATCGACATAGTCGAGTTCTTTATTCTCAAGCATTTTTTCTATTAATTTGTCCAAAGAGGGAGCATATATCAAAGGACAGTCTCCGCTGATTAAAATCGGTATATCTGCATTGTACTCAAAAGCAGCTTTTGTGAGCCTACCCACAACGTCGTTTATATCACCGTCGTATAAAAAAATGTCAATGTTGTGTTTTTTTGCCTTACCGACCAACGGTTTATTATCCTCTTCAGTTGTTGTTGCGATAACAATTTTATTAACAAGCTCGCTTTTTTTAACGTTGAGGATTGTCCAATCTATTAAATCTTTGTTTCCTATTTTTTTTAAATGCTTTTTGGGTAATCTTGACGAAGACAGCCTTGCGACTACAAAAGCCACGACATTTTCTTTCATTTTATATCCTCCATAGCCATACTTAGCAAAACCTATGCCTTAACGATTTTATTTGACATTAAATAATATACGTATATTATATAAAAAATAGACAAGGAGGTTAAGTATGACACAAAAGGTAGGAATCAGAGATGTTATGAGAAACTTTAAGATATTGGAGCAGTACGACATTGTCGAGATAGAGGATAAAAAAACAAAAAAGTTAAAGGGTTTGTTCATATCTGAAAAGTGGGCAAAAGAGTTAAAAGACAACATTGAAAGGATGATTGAACAAAAAAGGCAAGAAGAAGTCAACGAGATAATGAAATTCGCCGGAATAGCAGACGGTGACACAAAAAACCTATCGGCTAAAGAAATAAGAAAGATGAGGGCGTTGAGCCGTGTGTCAAAATAGGGTGTTTTTGGATACGAACATAGTGATAGACATATTGGATACAAAAAGACCTTTGCACAATAAAGCCTCAAGACTAATTGAGTTTTTGACGTTAAGAAAGTTTGAGATTGCAATAAGTGAGGATATGTTAAGCACAATATTCTATATAGTAAAAGACAAAAAAGCTGTATTGAGATTTTTAAAGAATATTATAAACAGGTGGTTAATCCTCCCATACGGCGCAGATGTTATAAGAAAAGCCATAGATACAGCCTATGACAATGAACTCGATTTGGAGGATGTTTTGCAGTGTGTCTGTGCGAAAGAGAACAGATGCGGCTATTTTATCACATCGGATAAGAAATTTTTTACCTGCGGCATTGATATAGTAACCTACGACGAATTTTTCGACATAATAAACCTCTGAAATTCCGTCTGTCTTTGTAAAAATTTCACAGCAATCATATAAAGACAAAACAAATCCGTAAGCTGCCCATCTATTTAAATAGGTTGTTGATTATGCGAATTGCCGAAAAAATGACAATTGAGGTTATAATCATAATAACGGTAACCGGAACGGCATACGACAAACCGAAAGAGTTAAACCTGTCGTAAATCATAACCGGTGCTGTCATAGGATGATATGCTATAATTACTACGGCGCCGAACTCTCCAATGCCGCGCCCCCACATCATCAATGCTCCGTTGATTATCTCTTTTCTTGCATAGGGCAGTGTTATTTTGACAAACGTCCAAAAAGAGTTGGCGCCGAGCGTTTTTGACACATTCTCAAGCCTAACGTCAACTTTTTTAAAGCCTTCTTTTGCCGAATTTATCAAAAACGGAGCAGAAACAAACATCATAGCTACCAAAATACCGAATTTCGTATCCAAAAACTCCACACCTATTTTTTTAAACGCCACCCCCAACTCACCGCTTGCTCCAAACACCATCAACAGGGCTATACCGGCAGCGACATGCGGAACCATAACGGGTATGTCTATTATTCCCTCTACAATAGCCTTGCAGCAGAAATTGTGGCGCGATAGGAAATAAGCCAAAGGAACCCCTGTTGCAAGCACGATAACGGTTGCATAAAAAGAGACCTCAACGGTAAGTATTATGGAGTTTAAAATGGCTCTATCCGACAAAGCCGAAATCAAATTTGAAACGGATGTGCTCGTTATGATTTTGACTACAGGTATGGCAAGAAACAAAAAAATACCCAAAGAAAAAATGATTGTTAAAAATTTAAACAACCTTTCCATTTTAATCAAACTCCTGAATATCTTTTTTATCAAATCCTATATAGAGATTTTTACTTTCCAAAAAATCGGTTTTTGCAGAGTTAATCGATACTATGCAGTTGTTGAGCAAAACCTTTATTCTGTAATGATTTTGAATTTTAAAAACGTTGTCAAGCTCAACTTTAAACGTAAATTCTTTGTTGGGTACTTTGTCGGATATTGCTATATCTTGAGGTTTGACGGAAAAAAATTTGTGCTGTTTTAAATCTATTAACTTTGAAGGCAGAATGTTTTTAAACCCTAAGAATTCGGCAACTTTTTTACTGTTCGGATGTTCAAACAGCTCGCACATCGGACTGTCCTGATGTATTTTGCCCTCAAGCAGCACAATACCTCTGTCTGAAAAAAACATAGCCTCTTTGAAGTTGTGGGTCACATACAGAACGGTTAGCTCGTATCGTTTGTGGAGGTCTTTTAAAAATTCCATAAACGACAATTTAAATGTTAAATCAACGGCATTTAACGGCTCGTCGAGCAACAGCAGCTTGGGATTGCTCAAAAGAGCCCTTGCAACTGCAACTTTCTGTTTTTCTCCCCCCGAGAGGTTTTTAACACTCCTTTGCAGAATATTCGATATACCCAAAAACGACACCACCTCATCAAACATCCTTTTGCTGTTTTCATTTTTATGAAAAAATAGCGAGTAGAGGATATTCTTTTTGACGTTCATATTCTCAAACAGCATATAGTCTTGATAGACCATCCCTATCGCTCGTTTTTGAGGCGGAAGTTTTGCTATGTCGGTGCCGTCAAGCCAAATCTCACCTTCCGTTTTGTGAAAACCGGCTATTGATTCGAGCAGAACCGTTTTTCCGCTTCCGCTTCTGCCGATAACGGATAAAAATTCACCTTTTTCAATGTTTATATTTAAGTTTTTAAGTTCAAATACGCCTACTTTTGTTGTGAGGCTCTTAATTTCAACAAAGCTCATTGTAATATTGACGCATCACCTGTGATTACAGGCGGATTTATAACGCCCTGACCGCACTCTTTCATTATTCTTTGTCCCTCTTTTGATAAAACGAATTTTACGAATAGTTTGGCTCCTGTCTTGTCGATAGGAGAATTTGCATTTTGAGGTATGGTTATGCCGTAAACCATAGGTGCACCTCTTTTAACAATGAAGCTGCCGGGTGTTTTGCCCGTAACTTTAAAAAATACCGTTTTGTATAGCTTTGAATATTTTTTATCGGCAAGGGAAATTTGCGGAGGTAAAGATATGTATCTCAAATGGTGTTGAACGGCAACCGATTTGTATAAGAAGATGTAGTCTATGTTATGCGTTTTAAGTAGGGCAAGCAAATCTGTTTCTTTAGGTCTTACTATAACCTTGCCCTTTTTTTCCATTCCTATCTTATAGTAGTTTGGATAGCCGAACAGTTTTTTAAAAAATCCCTTTAAACGGTAGTATTTTTCGGCAAGTTTAGCAACAAGCATCGCCCTGTAGCCGCAAGGGTCGTCGTTCGGGTTGGAATGTCCTACAATGACACCCTTTTTAAGCAGTATGTCAAACCAGTTTTTTGCATTGATTACATCGGCATATTTTGATTGTTTTGTAAACACTACAGCCATTGAGTTTGTTGCAAACAGTGCGTTGAATCTTGCGTTGTTTGTGTTTATAAGCAGATTATTAATGACAGAGTAATCTGCGGATGCCATAACATCGCAAGGTATGTGCAAATCGGCTATTTTTCTTGCAGCCATTCTTGAGCCGCTTGCCTCTCGCACAACAGTGTAGTTGGCATATTTTTTCTCAAACGCTTTTGCCATTTTTGCAAAAGGAACCGAAAGGCTGCCGGCGTGAAAAATGACGATTTTCTTTTTTGCATACGATGGTGAAATTAAAAAAAGGCTTAAAAAGAACGCATAGATAAACAGCTTAACGTTTTTCATACTTTTTTATACTCCTTTTAGGTTTTTCAAATGTTCTGTCGGCATAAAACATCTCCATAAATTTCATATCGGCAAACTCCTCTATCTCCTTTTCAAGCTTTTTAAATTTGCGTATAAACTCTTTAGCCTCGTCCGTTATGATGCTTCCGCCGCTGTTTCTTCCCTTTGTTGCAATGACGTACTGCTTATTGGTGTTGTTTTCAAGGGTTCTTATGTGGCTCCATATCTTCTTGTAGCTAACCCCAAGCTCTCTTGCTGCTGCTGCTATAGAGCCTTTTTTATCTATCAACTCCAGTATCTCGGCTTTACCTTTTCCCATAACAATCCCCACATCTTTATTCTCAAACCACAACTTTGTTTTGACCTTTAATCTCAATCTTTTTTTCTCTCTAAAGCAGCCCAAAAGGCAGTAGATAACATCAATATCGCTGTTTTTTATTGTTGAGCGCACTTTAAAAATGCCGTACTCTTTTGCAGCATTTAAGGCATCGAAACACTTGATTCTGTTGTTCGGGTCGGTATATTTTTTCAGCGCATCGTAAACCTTTTGATTGAACTGCCCTGTTTTTCTTGCCCCGAACTGCGCCAATTCGCAATTTTCTATTTTATAACCCGAACGCGATGCGGTTTTGCCTACTTTTTCAGGGTCTATGTTTAACGCTTTTGCTATGCCGAGAGCTTTTGAACAATTAATTCTTCCGCGCTTATCGCTATACTTTGATAGCAGGTTTTTAACCTTGTCATCCGTGACTTTATCCATACGATAAAATATGATTTTTTTGCATATTTTTCAAGATAAAAATATTTCGACCGTACGTGTATGCCCGAAAGGTAAGTTTATGTATGTTTAAAGCGTTTTTTGTATTTTATGCGCTTTTATTCTGCTGCTATTTTGTTTTTTCCTGCCTGTTTTGCTTTGTACAGTCTCTCGTCACACAAACATACCATATAGTTCATATTTTTAGGTATGTCTTCCGTTGAGGAAATGCCTCCGCTTATGGTGCAGCCAATCTCGTTTTCATCGAAATGCACTTTCATTTTATTGACCGCTTGCCTAATTCTTTCTGCAATCATATATGCACTCTCTTTGTTTGTGCTGGGCAGAATAATCAAAAATTCCTCGCCACCGTATCTAATCGGAATATCAATAGAGCGTATGCTCTGCTTTATGATTTTTGCAATGTTTCTTAGAACGTCGTCTCCCGCGGAATGTCCGTATGTATCGTTGACGTTTTTAAAATCGTCTATATCGAGCATTATCAAAGAAAGATTGTGTTTAAAACGCACAGCTCTTGCAAACTCCTGTTCGGAAATAAGCTGCAAATATCTGCGGTTAAACAAGCCTGTTAATGGGTCTTTTATTGTTTCTTCATACAGTTTTTTGTTCTTGTATTCCAGATTAAACAGATGCTTTTGATTCAAAACAGCCATAGAAACAGGTATTTCGAACTTGCTCATAACCTCAAGGTAGCTGGTTAAATCGTTGATATTGTTATAGTTGAAGGCTATAAAACAAACACCGTGATACTTGTCTTTTTTGTCTTTTATCGGAAATGCGTAGGAAGACTCCCTTATATTAAACATATTATGCAAAGAGGAGGAGTTGTAAAAAACTCCGCCGTTTTTCAGATAATAAGATGCGTTTAACATATTTCTTGTTTTTGTTTTATCTTCGATTAACCTGATATGCTTTTCTTCGGAGTCCATAACTATTACGTTTTCTTCGTCGTCATCGGCAACGTAAGCCCTTATGTACTCTATTGAGTAGAACTTGCCGAGAATTGTCATTATGGTGTCTATAACCTTAAAAAAGTTTTCATCGTAGGCAATGATGTTTATTATCTCATTCAAAGCCGTGTTTAGCTCTGAAAGCGTTATAATCTCCCGTGTATCAACATAGTCTCCGAACAGACCGCACTTTAGCTTTCTTAAATTTTCGATAATTGGTTTAATATGCTCTTTTTTTATGATTGAACCGTGTTGAGGAGCTATTAAATTGATAGGGCTGTGCTGCTCGATTTTGTCAAGCCCGTAATTCAATATAACGTTGCTTGGCATATAGTGTTCGTGAAACGGTTTGATGCTTTTTAAACAACTTTCCACATCCTTTGAGAAAAGTTCAAAATCGTCTGTAAATCCTCCGAAAATATCGCTTGAAAACAGTATTTTTGTTTTTTTGTCAAATGTGCAAAAAGCGCCCGGAAAATGCATATAGGGTGTAAATATAAAGTTGAGCTTTTTATCGCCTGCTTTCAGTTTCCATCCGTTTTTTTCAACCTCGTACAGCTGTATATCCCAATTGTAGTGTTTAAGCAGCGCCCAGGCTCTCCAGTGGGTTACGATATATTTGTCTTTTGAGTCTATTTCATCCAGTATATCGTACATACATCCGACAATATCCGGGTCTTGGTGGTGACATATAAAATATTTTATATCGTTTAAATCAACAAGCTGTGTTATTTTTTTTCTTATATGCTCATATGTAATTCTTGAACCGGGGTCGATAAGTATTGATTCGTCTTTGTTCTTTATAAGATAAACGTGGCACTGAAACGGGTCGTTCTCTATTTTATGCCCGACCCAATAGGTATCCTCGGCTAATTCAATAGGTTTATCTATTGCCATTTTTTCCTCTCAATATTTCAATAGTCCTCATATCGAACATACCGAACGCCTCTTTGTATCTTTCGAGGTTTTTTATCGTGTCGTAAAATGTTTTTCCAAGCATACCGTCTTTGTAGTCAACGGTTGCCCCGCGTTTTGCAAACTCTATGCTTAAATAAGCTCCTTCAACCGCATTTGCGGCTTTCATAGCGCAGCTTCTTTTTGCACCGTCGCAGATAACACCGCCGTTTGCCACGATATAGTTATTAAAAGCGTTTTCAAACAAGGATAAGTTGTCGTCGATATAGAGTATTGCCGCCAAAACCCCAACCCCGGCAGCATGAATTGCACCGCATACTGAAGATATAAAACCAAGCCGAGATGTTATTAGAGATGTAACAAAGCAGGAGAGCAGAGCGGCTTTTGTTGTTTTCTCCTTTTCTGCATTTTTAGCCTGAGCATATTCAAGAGGGGCTATTATTGCGGTTAACCCTTTATTGCCGCTTCCGGCGCAGCTTGCAACTCTAATCTTATCGCCTTTCATTCTTGCATAAACGCTGCTAAAGACAGAATCATCGTCGTAGAGGCTTTTTTCCGCCGCCAAGATATTGGTTTTAATGGCTTCTTCCATTTTTTGTCTCAAACTGCTGTCCTGATACATCTTATCGACATACTCAGGCCATTTATCAACATCGTAAAACTCCTTCTCAAAACATACGGACTGCTCTTTGGATATCTCTTTATTTACTTTCATATCGTCGTTCAGTGATACGCAGACGATATTTGTATGGGAGTGTTCCGTAACGGCAACCGCCTTATCACCGTCTTTATAAGCCGTTGTTTTTATGAACATATCGTTTTTGTCAACAACATTGATTTCAACTGTGTCGTATAGTTTTTTGGCCTTGTCTATAATTTCATTGTCCAGTTCGTTGAATATCTCAAGCTCATTTTCCGTATTTGCTATTAGATACCCATAAAGCAGGGCAAAAGTAACGCCTAAATTGTCCTGAGAGTTTGGAATTCCCGCCCTGTATGCGTTTTTAAATGTCATTTTATCAATCTCAAGAGATATTTTTTCTGCATTTTGTAAATATTTGCCGACATATGCGGCATTTAGGGCGATTGCAGCAGGCTCGGTGCAGCCTTGAGTGAACTGAATCATCTTTTTCATCGTTTTACACAAATAAAACATAACCCCCCCGTAAAATAAGAATTTAATTATTAAAACACTATAAAGAAAAAACCGTTTTCTTGCAACATTTTGTTGTCTTGCAAGGGATATTTGTAAAGAAGTCTCATTTAATTGTATATGGCTGTGATTATCAATATAATTTCACCTCACTTCCACCGAATTCTTGCCAATTCATTGAAAAAATAGTATTTTTTGATATGGAATTTAAGTTAATCGATCTTTATGCGGATACCGTCGAAGCGTCAAGTAAACAAAAAGGTGCTTACATATTGATAATTTTTGTGGAGAAAAATAAAAAAATTTCGATAGGTAAGTTGGGAGATATGGTGTTTAGAAAGGGATGCTATGCCTATGTGGGCTCTGCTATGGGAGGCTTGTCGAAAAGAATTAAAGTTCATATCAATAAAAACAGGAAACCGAGGTGGCACATAGACTACCTGCTTAAAG
>JALVUQ010000049.1 GCA_027035575.1 Desulfurellales bacterium
CAAAAGAGCTCGGCTTGAAAAATATCAACGGTGCAATAGTATCTCAGGTCTTTAAAAACTCAGCCGCATACAAAGCCGGGTTAAAACCCGGTGACATAATTGTCAGTGTAAACGGTAAACCGATACGCTCATCAAGCGATTTGCCCTATATTATATCCTCTATCAAGCCCGGAACAAAAATAAAGATAGGCATTATCAGGGATAAAAAGAGATTGACAAAAGAGGTTGTTCTGGGGTTAAGACCGAATAACTTAAATAGTTCGCTTGGCTCTTCAAATCAGCAGGTTTATAAAACGGATTACGGTTTTTCGGTATCCAACATTACTCCGCAGCTTGCCAAAGAGTACCATATAAAAATCAAAAAGGGCGTTGTTGTGGTAGCAGTTAAACAAAATTCATTTGCAAAAATGGTAGGTGTGCAGCCGGGAGATGTTATCGTTAAATTGAATTATAAGCCGGTTAATAACCTAAAAACATTTAAGAAATTGATAAAATCGGCAAAAGATGTGATATTCCTCCACATCGTTAGGGGTAGCACACATATCTTTATAACGATTCAGAAATAGCCGCTCTTACCTTTGTTAAATTTAAAAAGCGGGGCTTTCATAAAAGTCCCGCTTTTTTGTTACTTTGTGTGTCCGGTTTAAAAATAAACTTTTATCTATTCTTCTTCTTTGTAGTCACAGCCCTTTCTTGCGCAGTGCCATCCGTCTTTTCGTTTTACAAAGAGAGTATAGCCGCACTTCGGACAGGATGCGTTTTTTAGTGTCCCTCTTACTGTAAATTTACACTCCGGATAGTTTGAACAACCGTAAAACTTACCCCTTTTGGATGAGTATTCTATTAAGTCTCCGCCGCATTCGGGGCATTTCAAACCGGTAGGGTAGGGTTTCGTGTTCTTGCATTTAGGATAGTTGGAGCAGGCAAGAAACTTTGTGCCTTTTTTTGAATACTTAACAACCATAGGTGCACCGCACTTGTCGCAAATAATGTCGGTTTTTTCTTCATCAAGCGGTTTTGTATTCTTGCATTTTGGATAGTTGGAGCAGGCTAAAAATCTTCCGTATCTGCCCTCTCTTATTACCATTTTGGCGCCGCACTTGTCGCAAACAATATCCGTTTCTTGGGGTTTTGGTTTTAGGTTTTCCATTTTTTCGTATGCAACATCGAGCAGTGATTTGAACTTTTGATAAAAATCGCTTAAAAGCTCTATTTTGTCGAGTTTTTGCTGGGCTATTTTATCCAACCCCTCTTCCATCTTGGCTGTAAATTTCACGTTTATTATGCTGCTGAAAAATTTATCGAGCATTTTGCTTGTTGTTATGCCTATTTCAAGAGGATAAAACTTTTTTTCCTTTATCTGAACATACCCTCTTAAAATTATAGTTCCTATAATCGCAGCATAGGTTGAGGGTCTTCCTATGCCGTACTTTTCAAGCTCTTTAATGAGACTTGCCTCTGTATATCTTGGTGGAGGCTCCGTAAAGTGCTGTTTGGGTTCAACGTTTTTTAAGCCTATCGGGCTGTTTTTTTTGAGCTGCGGAATGTCTGAAACATCTGGTTTGGAGTAGTTCCAAAATCGTAGATACCCGTCAAACAACAGCTCTCTGAAATTCGCCTTAGCCTCGAATGTTTCCGAAGCAAACACTATGGATACGCTGTTAAATTCTGCCGGTGTTGTTTGGCTTGCCATAAACCTCTTCCATATCAGGTTGTACAGCTTGTATTCATCGTTTGTCAGATGCGGCTTTGCCATATCCGGAAGCATTGATGGTTCGCTTGGACGGATAGCTTCGTGAGCTTCCTGTGCTGTTTTTGATTTTGTTTTGTAAATATTTGCTTTTTTAGGGACATATTGTTCTCCGAGAATCTCTTTGATTAAATTTAGCGCTTTGTCTTGCGCCTCTTTTGCTACGTTGAATGAGTCGGTTCTCATATAGGTAATCAAACCCACCCTCTGTTTTCCTATATCCACACCTTCGTAGAGTTTTTGAGCTATTCTCATTGTTTTTTGAGCCGAAAAACCGAGAATATTGGATGCTGTCATCTGAAGTGTGCTTGTAATAAAAGGCGCCTCAGGTTTTTTTGATGTTTTTCTTTTTGTGATTGATTTAACCATAAATTGCTCTTTTTTTATTTTTTCGGCTATCTCCTGCGCCTCTTTCTGCGTTTTAATATCCAATTTGCCCAACGATTTTGAATCTATTTTATACAATTGAGCGTTGATATTTCCCTCAAAAATTATATGAATTGTCCAATACTCTTGAGGGATAAACTTTTGTATCTCATCTTCCCTGTCAACTATTAGTTTTAGGGCAACAGACTGAACGCGTCCGGCTGACAGCCCTTTTTGTATCTTTTTTGCAAGAAGAGGAGAAAGCTTATAACCCACGATTCTGTCCAAAATTCTTCTTGCTTCCTGGGAGTTGACCATATTTATATCTATTGAGCGGTATGACTCTATCGAATTTGTAATTGCCGACTTTGTTATTTCGTGAAAAACTATGCGCTTGATTTTGCTTTCGTCTATTTTAGCCGCATTTACTATGTGCCAGCCTATTGCCTCTCCTTCTCTGTCTTCGTCTGTTGCTATATACACAACGCTGGCATCTTTGGAGGATTTTTTAATGGAGTCCACTATCGGTTTTTTGTCTTTTGGTACAACATATTTCGGTTTAAAGCCGTTTTCTATGTCAACGCCGAAAGATTTTTGCGGCAAATCCCTTATATGTCCGTATGAGGCAACCACATTGTATTTTTTCCCCAAAAACTTGGATATTGTTTTTGCTTTTGCGGGAGATTCCACTATAACCAAATTCATAACGATTTTTCTCCTTAAACCTACAATTTTTCATACATATCCG
>JALVUQ010000050.1 GCA_027035575.1 Desulfurellales bacterium
ATTGCAGCCCAAACAAAGATCTGTTTCTTCTCCAGCCTGATTTTTGTTTCGTCTATTGCTATTAACCTTCTCTTCCTCTTTCTCGTTGCTTTAAGACTTTCTTAAGTCTATGATAATAGATTCTAACCGATTCGTGACCTATTTCTTCAAAGAAAAGGAATTCACTCGTTTCTGAAGAAAGACCAAAGAAGTATAATAATGCAGCAATTACTTTAAGTTCCTTTCTTATTCCTTCGAAAGACTTTTGTAGATTTGACGAAGTCTACTAATTGCCTTAAGGTTGCATGTCTTTTATTTAGTTTATTTATTTTTTGTTGCTATTCTTGACACTCTCAGGCACATAAAAACGGCAAAAATGTTATATTCTTTTATAATTACTGCTCGAACAATGAACTACTACAGCTTAGATAGATTTAACAACTGGATTGAAAAAATAAGGGAATCGCATATTGATTTTAGTGATCCGGAGTCACTGGTTGTATTTGACCGTATGATGGAGGATCTGGTTGTTGCTTGTTTGAACATAATCAGAGCTGTAAAAGAAAGGGAGTTAACGAAGAAAAATGCCGTTAAAGAGCTTAAAGAAATAGAGGAAATAGTAACGAGTAACGTTGACTTTGAAGATAGGATAAAGAACGATTTTTTCGAGTATATAAGAGAGGGTTTGAGAGCAATAGTAAACTCGGCGATATACTGCTTAGAAGGTAGGTTCAGTAAAAAGAGTTTCAATAATCTAATCAAAGAGGCAGTCAAAAAAGAGAAGAAAGGCGATCTGGACGGAGCATTTGACCTTATAGTCAGGATTGGAGCAAAAGTTTTTAAGGGAGAAAAACTTCCAGAGGAGCTTTTAATTCCTGAAGACAGTGTAGTGTTAAGCTGGATAGATGGGGTTGATGCCATAAACACAGTAATGCTGCTGATGGAGATCGACTCGTCCGAAGTTGAATGAATTAAAATTGGTAAAAAATTTAAATTTAAATTTAAAACTAAATAAAAAATAAAAACCGGAAAATGATGTTCTCTCTCAGTACAAGGGTCGTTAAAGCTGCAAAAAAGGGTCTTGGTTATGAGCTATACAAGGCTTTAATTCTCGAGTACGGAAAGAGGGGAGAAAAAGCATTTTTTTACCTGAAGGAGAAAAGAGTTAAAAAATATAAGGACTTCTTTATCGTTGTTGGAACGAACGAGTACATTGTGGATGGAAACTTCTGTACATGCATGGATTTTCAGTTCAATCTAAAAGCAAAAAGTGCCTGTTCACATATAATTGCAGTAAGACTTGCAAGGATTATGAGGCTCTACGAGTACTACGACTGCTATTACGTTGACTTTCTCAGGGATAAAAAGGCCAGAGAACGGAGCTAAAAAGCAGAAAAAACTTTTTTATTGACAAGGGGCTTGCACTTTTATGGGCTGCGTGCTGAGTGGTGAGGAGATTAGAAAGCTCGTAGAGGAAAAAGGATTAATTAAAAGTTACATTGACTTGAATACACAGATTCAGCCCAACGGGTTTGACTGTACGCTCAGATCGGTTTACAGAATACGTGGTGTAGGAAAAATTGACTTCAGCAATCGGGGGAGAGTGATACCCGAAATAGAAGAACTGGAATTTAAGGGAGATTGGGTTTTTTTAGATGGAGGGGTATACAGAGCGAGGCTGAACGAAATAATTGATTTACCAAAAGACCTAATGGCAATTGGAAGACCCAGGAGCTCTGTAATTAGGTGTGGAGCAAACATTCTTACGGCGGTCTGGGATGCCGGATACAGAGGAAGGAGTGAAGTTGGAATAGTTGTTTACAATGGACTGTGGCTGAAAAGAAATGCCAGAATAATCCAGCTTGTTTTCATGAAACTCAGCAAGGAAAGTGAGGGTTACACTGGAACATATCAAAATGAAGGTTGATGTATATAATTTTTTAAATTTTATATTTTTAGATTCGTGACTTATTTCTTTGGGGACTGTCAAGATAAACACCACCAGTAATTATAGAATGCCATAAAAACTCTAACCAGCTCTGCATTCGAAAGAACTCCTGAATAGAAATCTATTCCAGAATCTCTTCGTCCTCTCCTTAAACCCAGAAAAGAATCCTTCTACAGCATTCACCAAAGGTCTCATGTCTGTATTTTAATCCCAATCTTTTCAGAGCCCATTCCAGAATCCTCTGTCAACAATTTCTGGCTTGTTTTCGTGCTTAAGGACTTCTCTCAAAACGTAAGCGTGGAAAGAACTTCTTCCTTCTGAAGCCCATGGTTAAGCATTCCTTTGTATCAATCTACAGCAGCCAACAAGTTAACTTTTCTCAAGCTTGATTTTTGTTTCATCTATTGCAATAAGCCTTTTCTTCCTCTTTCCCGGTTGCTTTAAGACTTTGAGTTTATGGTAGTATATTCTGACCGATTCGTGGCTTATCTCTTCAAAAAGGGAAAGGAAATCGCTTGTTTTTTCTTAGAGAAAGACCGAAGAAGCTAATATCTTTAATTCCACATTTTTCCTGTTCCTCCAGAGTTTGTAGACTTGATGTAATCTACCAACTGGCTTTATTGGGGAGTTGCATATGTTGTATTTTTTCTGTTTATTTTTTGTTGTTATTCTTGACACCGCCAGATCTACTAAACGGATTGATATTTTTATTTACGAATTCTTTTTCAATTGTGAAAATAATAAACTCAAAAGCATCTTCGCTGCCAGTACTATCGAAAAGTGAACAAAATAAATTAATGGTGAATAAGGAAAAACTTAAAGAAATTCTAAATTCATGCGGGGGGAGGGATTTGAACCCTCGGACCCCTACGGGAGTGGATCTTGAGTC
>JALVUQ010000051.1 GCA_027035575.1 Desulfurellales bacterium
TTTCAGCCGCAAGCAGCATACTCAACGAGTAATAGGTGCTGTTTTTTTCGATATTGAGCAGAATATTCAATGCTTTGTCGTACATTTTTTCATCATAATAGCTCTTTGCAATAAGATACCTTGCCTTCTGACTCCATTTTGTGGTTGCATAGTCTTTAACAATTGACGTATAAATTCTTCTTACGCGAGAATAAAATCCCATCTTTTTGTAAATGTCAGCCATAGAAAAAAGTGTTTGAGCAACCGTATCGTTTTTGGCAGAAAGCTCTATGGCTTTTTGATAAACATCCAAAGCCTTTTGATACTGCTTCATATTCTTGTAGCAGTCCCCAAGAAGAAAATAGCTGCTTACGTAAAAATTGCTGTTTGGGTATTTTTTGATAATTTCTTCAAAAAACTGGGCTGCATAGGTATAGTTTCTGTTTGCAAAGAACTTTATTCCCGTAAAAAAGAGCGATTCGTCATACGAGGACGTCCCGTTTATGTTTTTTTTCCAAAAAATCGTAGGCGATGTGTAAAAAGGAGATGCAACAAGTGCGTCGGGAATAACAACCTGTGTTTTTTTGGATTGTACGCTCTTTTTTTTGGGCTTAAAAACGGCTTTTATCGTAACTCTCGAAGCGTGCCTTATAAATTCAGGCTTATAAAAATCCTTTGTCTTTATAACAATACGGGAGCCGTTATCCGTATTCTCAACAAAAAACTCATCAAATTCACGGTCTTTAAAGTTATACTTAAAAACCTCGTTGTTAGCTTTTTTATCGGGGAAAAAGGCAACAAAATAATCATCAACGGTCTTTATAAGCGCATTTTTAGGCACATCACGAATAACAAAATATGAAAGTCCGCCTTTTTTAAAAAATGACAGCTCAACCGCGTAAGCGTTAACCGTAAAAACAATCGGTATGATTATCGATAGATAATAAAGTCTTCGCAGAGCTTTTTCACCTCTTCTTTAATTATGGCGTATTTGGACTCATCTCCTATGTTATTAAGGGTTTCCGCTATAAATTCTCCTATTTTTTCCATCTCTTTTTCTTTCATACCCCTTGTAGTAACAGCCGGTGTTCCTATTCTTATACCGCTTGTAACAAAGGGACTTTTTGTTTCGCCGGGAATCGTGTTTTTATTAACCGTTATCCCGATTTTCCCCAGAGCCTCTTCGGCTTCTTTGCCTGTGATGTTCTTATCGGTTAAATCTACAAGCATAAGGTGATTGTCTGTTCCGCCGCTGACAAGTTTAAACTTGCTGTCCGTCAATACGCTTGCCAATTTTTTTGCATTTTTAACTATCTGTTTCTGATATTCCTTAAATTCGTCGCTTAAAGCCTCCTTAAATGCCACGGCTTTTGCCGCTATAACGTGCATCAGGGGTCCTCCCTGCATTCCCGGAAAAACCATCTTATCTATAGGCTTGGCAAAAAACTCTTTTGTTATTATCATTCCGCCTCTCGGTCCCCTTAATGTTTTGTGCGTCGTTGTGGTAACAAACTCGCAGTAGGGAACCGGGCTTTGATGAATGCCCGCAACAACAAGCCCCGCAATATGGGCAATATCCGCCATCAAATAAGCATCAACGCTGTCGGCTATCTCTCTGAATTTTTTAAAATCTATCTCTCTCGGGTAGGCGCTCGCTCCGCATACAATCAAACGCGGCTTAAACTCCTGAGCGATTTCAGCCACCTCGTCGTAGTCTATCAATCCTGTTTCGGGGTTCACACCGTATCCGAAGCTGACATACATCTTCCCCGAAAAATTTACTCCCGAACCGTGTGTCAAGTGCCCGCCGTTTGTCAAGCTCATACCCAAAATTCTGTCTTGAGGCTGAAGTGTTGCAAGATAAATTGCCATATTTGCCTGTGAGCCCGAATGCGGTTGAACGTTGACATGCTCGGCTTTAAATAGTTTTTTTGCTCTCTCTATGGCAAGGCTTTCCGCAACGTCAACAAAGTCACATCCGCCGTAGTATCGTTTATTAGGATAGCCCTCGGCATATTTGTTTGTCATAACCGACCCTTGTGCTTCCAAAACGGCTTCGGATACAAAATTTTCGCTTGCTATCAATTCAATACCATAATTTTCCCTTCTCTTTTCATTCTCAATAGCCCGGTAGATTTCAAAATCCACATCTTTAAGCTTGCTCATCATACCTCCAACTTTCCGATTTTTTCCACCCTTCTTTGGTGTCTTCCGCCGTCAAATTCCGTAAACAGAAATATTTTTACCATCTGCTTTGCAATTTCAACACCCGTTGTTCTGCCGCCGAATGCTATAATATTCGCATCGTTATGCCTTCTTGAATATTCCGCCGTGTATGCATCGTGGCAAAGAGCACACCTTATCCCTTTAACCTTATTTGCCGCTATGCTCATACCGATGCCGCTTCCGCAAATCAAAATCCCCTTTTCTTTGTTTTTTGCTACATTGAGCGCAACTTTCCGGGCGATATCGGGATAGTCACACGAATCCAAAGAGTATGTGCCCAAATCCTCAATATCAACGCCAACCTCTTCCAAAAAAGATTTTACTTGCTCTTTCAACTCATATCCGCCGTGGTCGGAGCCTATAAAAACAACCAACTTTCCACCTCATAAAATAAATTTTAATGGATTCTATCAAATATTTGATTCGTTTTCTATATGTTTAGCATCGGATTTGGATAAATATACCGAATATGTGTTTAACAGAGACTAAAAAGTTATATACAATCGCTTTTTGCTATTTCAGCCCCAGATAGGTATTTATATCTGTCTTTTCGTAGGCTTTTGTTAAAACAAACTTCAAAACCTTGCTGAA
>JALVUQ010000052.1 GCA_027035575.1 Desulfurellales bacterium
ATTGTGTAAAAATCAAATCGTTCATTTGTTTTTCCTCCTTTGAAGGGTTATTTTTTTCTCAAAGAGGGGTTATAACATATAACCCCTCTTTCCTTCAAAGGGGTGACACAATTTATTTTACACTACCAATATGGCTACGCTTGAACAAATCCACAGAAAAAGGCGGGTAAACATATGAATTCGTTTTACAAAAAAGCGATAGAGGCTTTGGAATGTAATTTAAAAGGAAGAGATGCGTTCGCAAGTAAAGGTATGGTAAAAGACATTGCAGATGAGTATGCTCAGCTTGCATCTCAATGGCAAAACGGAGCGTTTGAATTAAGAGACAAGCAGCTTCTTTTTACCTATGAGTGCATATCAAGCACACTAAACCCAAACAAAGCACCCGTTGCTCTAAGCCTTGCCTGCGGAGAGGGGAAGCAGGAGGGTTTTGCCGTTGCCATCAAACTCTCCTACAAGTTTCTAAAACAAAAAAAGAAAACCGCCAAACTCTTTTTTATTACCGCAACAACCGATTTGATGGAACAGATGAAAAATTCACTCCCTTTAAAAAACCTGCCCTATGTATATAGAGTCGGAAAAGATATAAGTTATAAGGATGCGAAGCAAGAAGGCATATACCTGTGCGACTTTGCAACATACCTGAAACTCTCACTTCTTCAAAAAAAGGGCGCATCCGTTAAGCTGTTTAAGAATCTTGACAGGATTTTTGCAGACGAGTTTCACGCCCTCCTATCCTCATCAAAACATATAATATCGAATGAGCCGAATGTAAACTACCACAATGCCGAAAAGAAAAGAAAATACCTCTTAAAGTTTCTTGCATACAAAAGGATAATGAAAGATGTGGTCTCCCTTCAAGCGGAATTCCCAAAAGCCATAGCACACTCAAGAAAAAGAAATCACGCTACGTTCAACCCTTATCGTTTAACAAAAGACGGTGTGGTTTTGCAAAGATACCTCTATAAAAAATACTTAAACACACAAGACGACAACCCGCTCAAAGCCCTCGGCATCGCCTCTTATTTTGAATTCCTTGCGCTGCTTGACAAAACAGCCGATGCCGTATCAAAGCAGCCAGGCAAAGACTACTACCTGTTCAAGGACAACGACATCATCACAGATTACTGCACAGCCCAGAGATTCACAGGCAAACCTATGAAAAACACGGTATTTTTGGACAAAGAATTTGCAACACTCGTTATGCTTAAACATACAAACGATTTCACCAAAGATGTGTATAAAAAAGAGTTTATGCTTCTTTCAAGAATCTACCTATCCGAAACCTTATATGAAATCTCACCGATTGAGGCGATATTGATGCACAATCCGAGCAACTTCACCGTTGCCTCGGCTACGCTTAAAGGCGTATCGAAACAGCTCGACTACCTAAACTTTAAAACCCTCTTTCTACAGGCAGAACCCGTATTGAGTTTGGATGATAAAAATGTAAGCATAACGCAGGCATCAAAAGAGAACACGCCCTTGGACATAGTCAAAAACCTTAACTTAAAAAACTCAACGTTTGAGGCAGTAGCAATAACAGCCCAAAGCTCAAAAACTCTCAGTGATTTGGCAGACCTTCTGGAAAAAGAAAACCTATACGGCTATGAGGTAATAAGGCTCTATCGAAACCCGATAAACCCGAATGACGAGCTGTTTGAAGATGAGATAGTAAACCTTCAGGAACAGATATACAAAGAACCGAATAAAAAACGGATAATACTTATTCAAGGGCTCGGCGAAGGCTCAAACATATTCAAAACCACCCCGAACAACAACTATTCGGCAAAGCTGATTAAACTTGACATAGATGCCATAGACAAGGTTACACACACAAGATACAGAATAGGCGCAAAAGGCAGGGCAAACGGAACGTTCTGCCACAGGTTTTCAACAAACTTGACACACTCGTCTAATCTGAAACTTGAAGAGGTCGAGATATTAAATAAAAGTAAAAACAAAGCTAAAACGCTTATTGAGATACAGACAAAAATACTTGAGGATATGGACGATAGTGCCGTAGCCGTGAATATAAGCTCAAACCTTACCTCAGACAATAAATCCTCAAGAAGAAACTTCTTAAAAAAACTTGGATTAGGACTCGCAGCAACAGCAGCAGCTCCGGCAATAATTCCATCTCTAACAAAAGATGCTGAAGCATATTATAGCGTTTATAATTACAAAAATCTCCCGCCTGGAATAAAAAAATGTAGAGATAAAGAAATAATAAACGCATATGTTATGTATAGAGCATCAGAAGGTTTGAATAATACTGTTTTTTATAAAGGAGTTGATGTCGTAAGAATATTTTGTGGAATTATGAGAATTTCCAATACCCAATACTTTCCAATAGAATTCGGAGAAGTTAGAAGATCAACCCCATTCATTGAACCGGCATATTGGTATCTCTGTGCTTGGGCAGATATGCCACACTTTCCTATTATGGACGAACTTGAAAAGAAAAATCCTAATTTAACAAATTTTGCTAGAGGTATCTATGATTATTTTGATCAGTGGGTTTATTACAATAAAGGATATTATGGTATGAAAACAGAAGACCATCTATTATTGACGATTTTTGATGCCGCTGGTTATAACAAAGAAAAAAAATTAGACGAGTATTATAAAGCCAATTTCAATGGAAAGAAAGAAATTATAATAGAAACCGCAGATGTTTTCAAAAATATGCATATCAATCCAAAACCAGATAAAATAAACGATAATTACGACAAAGCACTAACAGCACAATGGGCATCATATTGGCTAACAAGACATTATAATAGAACTTATGGTTACAATGGAAAAATGACAGTATTGATTTGGTCTGAATTGGAACAAGATGGTTTTAGAAAAATGAATAATGGAAAAATTGACTTGAGAATCAGAGGACCACCAAATTATATAGAAAAATTTTAATCTTTTGGTTTAAATTTAACTTGATTTTCAATTTATTTTCATTATCCATCTCAAGGTTGACTTAAGCGGTGAATAAATCCGCATTCTTTTTCCATTTCCAATTATCGGGGTGTTTCACACCCCCCCTTCCTATTTCCTGCACCTTGTATGTTACTCCCATCAACCCATCATTTGCGAGGTGCAAACAATGCATAAAGTTTATACTTGAGCTTGGGACTATGGAATATTTATATCGCTTATTCCAAATATTTCTTAAATAATTCGTTATTCCGAGATTGTTTATTTTTTCAGTAATTTTTCTAATTCTTTAATTCTTTGCTTTGTGTAATTATTAATTTCAGATGGAAAATTAATATCGGATGTCATTTCACTATAGTCTCCTTTTTCCCACTGGCTATACACTTTTTTATATCCATTAATATGAAATGATAATCTATGAGTGAGATCTTTCATTTTTTTATCTTCCACAAGATATCCTTTTTCTAAAATTAACTTTTCCATTCTTTCATGATAAGGTTTAAATACACTCAACATATAATTTATCCACCTCTCTTGTTTTTTAGATGATATATTTAAAAGAAAATACGAATTTTTATCTTGACTATGCAGAATAAATATTTGATTACTTAAAGACATGTTATTATTTTTCAAATAAATAGGGGCTATATACTTTATCATTTCAACATCACTGATTTTATGATCGAAAGATTTCTTAAAAGATAGCAAAGGATGTATAGGAGGTAATATTTTCCCATCATTGTTCGTTATCACAGATTCGAAAGTAATGTCTGGAAAGATCACATTTATGCCATAAATTGTGGGATCATCCCCTTTGGGTTGTTCTAAAGTAATATGTGGAAAGAATACCTCTATTTTATAAAGAAATTTTCCTGTTTTTAAAGAATCCTTTAAGAGGGTTTTTTTATATAAAAAAAATTGAGAATAAGCTCCTTCTCCAATAAAATTGTTATCCTCGTCTAATATATTTATTTTTCCGTCAAAGTTAATTTTTTTATACTTGTCATGTATTAATTTAACTGTAGTATCTTTTATATTAAGTTTATATTTTTTATGTTTTTGTAGTTTTACGTTTATATGTTGTTTATCAACTTTATAAGTAATCCAATAACTACCATAAATCTTTTTAGTCAGAAACATACATTGATAGTTTGATTCTGTTAATAATCTATCCAATGGGATGTAGAAATCATTCAACTTTTCTTGAATCAACTGAGTGTTTGCTTCTTTTTGTTTGAAAATATTATCGATTATATTGGTTATAAAAGTTCTAGGGATATAGAGTATAAATGCTACAAACACAACAAAGATTGCAATTTCTAATTGATTCAAGTTTAACTCCCGTACATAAAGTCATAGGTCACTTACTGACAAAACACATAGTCAAATGTAGCAGCCGAATAGCAGTTAAGTTGAGCACCTTGTTAGATTTCAATCGAACCAAAATGAAATCTATATTCCACTTGGCTGATAGTCGGCTCATTAATGCATTTTGCAGCAAGACTACCTATATTGCCTCAGTTTGTCAAGACAGTTTTTCTAATTTCTTATTCCCTCCCTTTATCGTAATATAAAATTCAACACTCTTTATTGGGCAGCATCCATTTCATTTAATTCCTGGGTGCATATTTTTTCATAAGAGGTTAATTTTTCATACCTTATATGTTACTCCCATCAATCCATCATTTGCGAGGTGCAAAGTTTGGGAGAAATTTATCCCCACAGCCACTAATCACTAATCACTATTCACTAACCACAAGTTACCAACCACCAACTACCGCTCGCCCATTCGACAATTTAACCCTTAACCATTTTTCACACCTACGAAGTGTGAAAAAAAGGGCGGCGGATTAAAACCTCAAACAACGGGTTATGCTTAAAGCATTTAAAGAAAATGAATGACATTGCAAGAAGTATAATCCGTTGTTTGATAAAACCGGCAGCAATAGTTTTTATCGATTGATTTTAAGATTTTTCCTCCACCCGTTCCCATTTCTTTTACCTGCGAGATGAAAAGTTTTGGTGTGGATTCAGATAATCTCATAAACCGATTATCCTCTATTCACTATTTACTAATCACCAACCACCACTCATCCGTTTTTCACACCTGCGAAGTGTGCAATTTGAGGTGGCGTCATGCGATTTACCATCCGCCATAACTAATCATCGACCACTGTTTATCTATTCTAAATAATTTACTCTTATTAAAATTTGCAAAAACAGGCTTTTTTTATACAATTGAACCCCAATGAAAGAACTCGTTGATGTTCAGTCGCAAAAGGACACAAGAAACATATCGATAGATAAAGTCGGCGTAAAGGGAGTCAGGTATCCGATTTCCCTTTTGGATAAGGCAAAAAAGAGACAGCATACAATTGCAAATATAAATATGTATGTTTTGCTTCCAAGCGATTTTAAAGGCACGCATATGAGCAGATTTATCGAAATACTCAACGAAAATAAAGACTGCATAGATATAAAAAATATTGACAACATACTTTCTCAGATGAGAGAAAAATTAAATGCCGAAAAAGCCTATATGGAGCTTAAATTTCCGTATTTTATAGAAAAAAAAGCTCCTGTCAGCAAAATAGAGTCTTTAATGAGTTACGATTGCAGGGTTGAGGCAATCGGAGACGGGGTTAATAATACAACAATTTTGAGCGTTATTGTACCTATTACAAGCCTTTGTCCCTGTTCAAAAGAGATTAGTGATTACGGGGCTCATAATCAAAGGGGCAGGGCTACAATATCGGTCGAATTTAGAGAGATGGTTTGGATAGAAGAGTTGGTAGGTGTGGCTGAAGAGTCGGCAAGCTGCGAAATATATGCTTTATTAAAGAGACCGGATGAAAAGTTTGTAACGGAAAAAGCCTACGATAATCCTGTTTTTGTCGAGGATATAGCCAGAAATATTGCGTTAAGGTTAAAGGATGACAACAGAATAAAGCACTACTGGATAGAGGTTGAAAACTTTGAAAGCATTCATAATCACAACGCTTATGCGTTTATAGAAAGATAATTTTATAAAAAAGGAGTTTACGGTATGGATACGATAGGGGAGCTGCTTGGCTACGAAGACCCTGACAAAATGAGGGGATTTTTTAGAAAGAAATCAAAAAAGCTGGAAAACAAGATAAAAAAACTGCCGGATGCCGTTTCTGAGTTTGTTGCAGAGAGCGACTATATGGCGATAGGCGGTTTCGGTTTGGTAAGAATACCTACAGCCTTTCTGCACGAGGTTATAAAACAGCAGAAAAAGGTTGCCACCTGTGCTTTTTTTACTTCAAATTACGATACGGATTTGGTTTTGATAAACGGTATGATGAAAAGTGTCGATATGTCGTACGGCATAGCCCTTGAGGCTTTGGGCAGCCCCAAAGTTTTAAGGAAGTATTTTGAAAACGGAGGGATTAAGGTTACCGAATGGTCGAACGGCGCTTTGGCTTGGAGATATAAGGCTGCCGCTATGGGTCTGTCGTTTCTTCCCGTTCGCTCTATGCTTGGAACCGATACCGAGAGGTACAGCGCAGCAAAAGAAATAATATGCCCATTTAGCGGCAAAAAGTACCTTGCAGTACCTGCACTTTATCCTGATATTGCCGTAATACACGTCCACGAAGCCGATATGTACGGCAATGCCCACATAAAAGGAGTTCTCGTTGCGGATGTTGATATTGCAAAGGCTGCTAAAAAGGTGATTATAACAACAGAAAGGATGGTGGATACCGAGTATTTCAGAAACAATCCCCAAAACACGACAATTCCTTTTTATCTTGTTGATGCCGTCGTCGAGATTCCATACGGCAGCTATCCTGCGGAGATGCCCTACGAATACCTTTTTGATATAGATTACTTTAAAAGATTTTTACAGGCAGCAGAATCCGACGAGACCTTTGATAGGTTTATAAAAGAAAACATTTACGAGTGTAAGGATTTTTATGAATTCATATCTTTAAACGGCGGAGTGGAAAGAATAAAAGAATTAAGAAACCTTGAGTTGGGATTAAAAGGGAGTTCATTATGAATGAAAAGTATTATAACGAGATGGAGTTAATGATATGCGCGGCAGCGAGAATTTTCGAAGACGGTGTTTCCGTATCCGTTGGAACCGGTGTTCCCTGTGCTGCGGTAATGTTATCCCAAAAGCTGTATGCTCCTAACATACTTATACTTTTTGAAGCCGGCGGAATTGCTCCGCTTTTGCCTTCTATGCCAATATCCGTTGGAGATAAGAATACTATGTATAAGGCTCTGCAAACAACCTCGGTTTCAGATGCTATGGAAATGAATCAAAGAGGGCTTGTTGACTACTGTTTCTTGGGCGGTGCTCAAATTGATATGTACGGAAACTTGAATTCAACAATAATAGGCTCTCACGACAATCCTAAGGTTAGATTTCCGGGAAGCGGAGGAGCCAACGATTTTGCATCTTCAGCCTGGAGGACAATAATTGTTTCTCCACACTCAAGCAGACGATTTACAAATAATATCGATTTTATAACAACTCCGGGATATTTAAAAGGACCAAACGCAAGGGAGGAAGCCGGACTGCCTCAAGGTACAGGACCTTACAAAATTATAACCAATCTTGCCGTTATGAATTTTGATAACGATGAGAGGAGAATGGCTCTTGAATCGGTTCATCCCGGTGTTAGTATTGATGATGTCGTAAAAAATACAGGTTTTGAGCTGTTGATAGACGAACACATCAAACAGACCGAGCCGCCCGGTGAAGACGAATTGAAGATTTTAAGAAACGAAGTTGACCCATACAGGGTTGTCATAGGAAAGAAAGCGCAGTAAAGGTTTGCTTGCTGACAAAGAGCTTAACTATAAAAGCAAGGTCGTTATAGGTTGGAAAAAGGATATTATCAACAAGTCGATTATCATAACAAGAAGAAAAGGAAAGACTGCTTTTGAGAGTTTGACTATGCTGCTTTCCGCTATGGTAGAGGAAACAATAAGGCAAATACCAAGCGGCGGCGTTAACATTCCTATGGCAAGGTTTGTAACAATCATTACACCGCTTGTTATGGGATTTATTCCAACTTGAGATAAAATCGGTGCCACAACGGGCACAAACAGAACAAGTGATGCCGTTGTCTCAACAAATGTACCCATAATAAGCAAAAACAGGTTGACCATTAAAATAAGGAGCAGCTTATCGTTTGAAAAACTTAAAAATACCTTTTGGAGCATCACTTGAATGTTGTTCATAGAAAGATACCAGGAAAAAACCGTTGCTACGGCAATGATTATTAAAATAACAGAACTTGTTACGATGCTTTCTATGGCGGATTTGTACAGATTTTTAGGATTAATCTCTTTATAAACAAATATCCCGACAACAAGCGAATAAAAAACCGCGCAAGCGGCAGATTCGGTTGCAGTGAATACACCGCCAAGTATCCCGCCTATAACGATAAACGGTGTGCCGAGTGCCCAAATCGAGTCTTTTAAAGCCTCGATAAACTCTTTAAACTCAAATCGCCTCCTGCTTTTATGTGTATTATCCGCAAATATGACGGCTACAACAGAAAGAGATATACCTATCAACAAACCCGGCAAAATGCCTGCTATAAAAAGTTTGCCTATGGATAAACCGGTTATAAAACCGTAGATTATCATAGGTATGCTTGGCGGAATAATAACGCCTATGGAGCCTCCGCTTGCAACTACCGATGCTGCAAAATCCCTATTGTAACCGCGTTTTATCATAGAAGGAATCAATATTGAACCTATTGCGGCAGTATCTGCTGCCGCAGAACCGCTGACTCCGGCAAACAGCATACTGGATAAAATAGCTGAAATAGCCAATCCTCCTCGCAAATGACCTACAAGAGATTCGGCTAACCTTACTATTCTTCTGGATAATCCACCCTGATCCATCAGATTGCCGGCAAACATAAAAAGAGGAACTGCAAGCAGCATATAGGAATTAAGCCCGCTGAACATTCTTTGGTCAATCATATAAAGCGGCAGATGGGATTTAATAAATGCAAAAGTTGTTGCCACACCTATGGATAAGGATATTGGAAAAGAAAGCAGTATAAGAATGATTAAAAGAAGCAGCAGAAGAATCATTTATTACCTGCTATTATGGAAAAAATATTGTTTATTATATGGATAATCCATAAAAGGGAGCTGATAGGAACAGCCGAAAAAAAGTAGGCGTATGGAATCTCAAGTGTAGCTGTTGTTTGCATTAGAAAAATTGGCATAAGTTTGAAGCTCTCAACAAAAACCAAAAGCCAAAACAGCAAAAAAAAGAGTTCAATCGTAAAATTTAAAGCCTTTTTGTTTCTGCCTGCTAATTTTTCGATAAAAATATCAATTCCTATATGGGCTTTATGTTTATAGGCTACGGTAGAACCCAAAAATGAGATAAAAACAAGCAGAATTCTTGATACTTCACCAGACCAGTAGATTGAGTTATTCAAAACGTATCTGTAAAAAACAGCTGTGACCATCAGGGTTGACAGAGTTAGAAGCAGGAATACAAGAATCGTTTCCGTCAACCTGTTAGCCGTATCGCTTACAAAAGACAAAACCCGTGAGATGGTTTTCATCTATTCCGTACTTAAAATTTCATCCAAATATTTTCTTGCTATGCCTTTAAATTCACTTTTTAGGGGCATTACTTTAGCTTTGAAAGAAGCAATATCAGGGTGTTCGTCAATAATCATACCCTTCTTTTTAAGCTCTTTTAAGAAAAAAGCCACCTGTTTTCTGTTGAGGTTTCTTTCATAAATAGAAGCCTCTTTTGCAGCTTTATAGAGCAGTTTTTGGTATTTCTTCGGCAGTGTGTCATAAAACTTTTTGCTTCCGACAAATACAAGGGCTGAATATACGTGTCTTGTTAAGGATAGATACTTTTGAACCTCGTAAAGTTTGTACTGATAGATAACGGCAAGAGGATTTTCTTGCCCGTCTATGACGTGTTCTGCAAGTTGAGTATATATTGGCCACGGCATAGGTGTCGGATTGGCGCCAAGCGCTCTCCAGATTTTTATCTGCAACTGGCTTTTCATAACTCTTATCTTTAAGCCCTTCACATCTTTAACGCTATGAACGGGACGTACGGAATTCGTTAAATTTCTAAAACCGTTTTCCAAAAAGTGAAACCCAATCAGGTCGGCTTTTTTAAATTGATTTAAAATACCTTGACCTATTTTCCCATCAAGAATCTCATCAACCTGTTTGTAACTGCTGAAAAGAAACGGGAACTCTATTGCTTTAATGGCAGGAACAAATTTATCGATTGGTCCTGCCGTAATAACACCCATCTGCAGTGCTCCCATTTGAAGCTGCTGTAAAATACTTGTTTCATTTCCGACAGAGCCCGAATGATGTATAATTACTTTAATTTGACCGTTACTCTCTTTTTCCACAATTTGCTTAAATTTCACGGCAGCCTTGTAGTGGAATGTTTTCGGTGTTGTAACTATACCGAGATTTATTGTGTAGGTTTTTGAAAAAGCCGTGCCGTTAGAAAATAATATAAAGATTATCAAGACCGACAAAATAGTCTTTTTCATAACTTCCCCCCTAAAAATTAATTTAGAAAAATATAGACCAAAGCACAAGTCAAGTCAAGAAAAGAGGTAAAATTATAATACGTCTGCAATAGCCAACAGATTTATCCTTGCACTTACGGTTTTTTAGACTATAATGCAGAGGTGTTTAAAATTGTGTTTATTTAAGGATTAAAGTGGAATACGCAGTTGCTTTTCTTGTTGGAATTATCTCAAGCATCGCAGGGGCTTTGCTCGGTATAGGCGGCGGGATAATAATTGTTCCCGCTCTTGTAATAATATTGAAACTGCCTATGCAAAATGCCATTGCGGTTAGCTTGGCGACCATTGTATCGACAAGCATACTGGTTACGTCTAAAAATCTTAAAAATAACCTTATAAATATGGATATAGGCTTGCCTTTGGAACTTTCCACATCCGTCTTTGCCATAGCTGCAAGTTTTATTGCGGTTTTGATAAATCAAAATGTTTTAAAGGGTGCTTTCGGTGCTTTTTTGTTGTTTACAGCCTATTTTATGTATAAAAAACCGGAGGTTCAAAACTGTTTTGCAAAGGAAGGCGCTAAGTATTCCTATTTCGACCAGAAAATTAACAAAACGGTTTATTACAATATAGAAAATCCCAAGGCTGCCATAGCAATATCCTCAGCGGCAGGTTTTTTGTCGGGGCTGCTCGGTATAGGAGGCGGTGTCATTAAGGTTCCGATATTAAACGGGGTTTGCAGGATTCCTATGAAGGTTGCAAGCGCCACAAGTTCAATGATGGTCGGCATAACGGCTGCTGCTGCATCCTTTGTCTATTTTAGGCACGGTTATATTATGCCAAGCCTCGTTCTTTTCACCTCTCTGGGTGCTGTTTTCGGCTCTAAAATTGGTTTGCATATCTCAAAAAATACAAAAAACGAAACGATTAAAAAGGTGTTTGTGGGTATTTTGATTGTCACGGCACTTGAGATGATTATAAAGGCTGTTTTATGAAGGTTTTATCGGATTTACTGAGATTAAGCTTTTATTCGGCTATGGCTTTGTTGTTTGTAGGATTTTTACACAGATACCTCAATCTTTATTGTTGTAATTTCAGCCGAATAGGGATTTTACTGCTTCTTTGCATTCCTTTGGCTCTTGTTTTCTTTCTCGGAGTTTTTTTTGCATATAAAAAAGAGTTTAAAAAAAGCTTTGTTGCTCTTATTCTCCTTGCAGTTTTGATAGGCAATATCTTTCTTTAGCGTTTGGTTATGAAAAAACTGAAAATAGCGATAGTAGGCGGCGGTGCATCCGGTTTAATTGCAGCTGTTGTTGCAAAAAAGGAGCACACAACGGTTGATTTATACGAAAAAAATCAGTCTATTGGCAGAAAGATTTTGGCATCTGGAAACGGCAGGTGCAATATATTCAATACATCCGTATCAATTAATGACTATTACGGTGAGGATATATCTTTTGCCTCTAAAGTGCTGAAAAGATTGGATTTTAATCGATTTAGGGAATTTTGCTTGAATATGGGTTTGCTTCTTGATGTGAAAGATGACGGCAGAGTCTATCCTCTGTCTGACGAAGCCAAATCCGTTGTGAATGTTTTTAGGGCGTATCTTGATAAACTTAATGTGAACATATTAACAAACACACCGGTTTTAGAAATTGAAAAAACAGACGCTAAATTCACACTTTTTAACGATGACGGTATTCTTGGTGAATACGACAAGGTTTTAATAGCTTCGGGTTTGCTTGCGGCTCCTCAACTTGGGGCTTCAAAAGACGGAGCGAATATGGCTTTGTCTTTCGGTCATTTACTCAATCCTGTCTATCCGGCTTTGGTTCCTCTTGAGTTAGACGGCACTCTGTTTAGGCGTATGGAAGGCGTCAAAATGAAGGCTTCAATTGCTCTATACGTTGACAACAAGAAAAAAGGTGAGGTTTTGGGAGATATTCTTTTTACCAAATACGGAGTTTCGGGGTTTGCGGTTTTGGATATATCCTCTCAAGCCTCGTTCTACCTTAAAAGCAGTAGAAAGGTTGAGATATCGATTAATTTACTTCCGGGCATCGAGAAGCAGTATATAGGAAGCAGGCTTGCCTTTGCTCAAAAAAACCTGAAGGAGTATGATATATTAACGGTTTTATCGGGAATGCTGCCTTTAAAGGTTGCAAAGGCTGTGCTTATAAAAATAGGAATTGATGCAAAAGAGACTGTTTCCTCTTTTAACTCTAAATCCATAAAGCAAATTGTTAATGAAATGTTTAATATGAGATTTGAAGTAACGGCAACACACGGATTTAAATATGCGGAAGCGTGCGGCGGAGGAGTTAAAACCGACGATATTTGTGTGAATACAATGGAATCAAAGCTTGCTAAAGGTCTCTATTTTGCCGGAGAGGTACTTGATATAGTGGGTGCAAGAGGTGGCTTTAATTTTGCCTTTGCTTTTGCAAGCGGATATGTTGCAGCATCAAATATGGCATTAAGTACCTAAAATTTATCTTTGTCATAAACTTAAAAAAAGAGTTTGGCTATTTTTCTTCTCTTGAATAGGGTATCCCGAGTTCTTTGGGAGGTCTTATATGCTTGGCTTTGACAATAATACTTGTGAGCACAATTGCGATAAATGTAACAAGGTAGGGCAGCATATTTAAGATTGCAGAAGGAATTGTCGTCCCCGTTGCCTGAAGTTGAAATTGCAGGGCGTTTATGCTTCCAAACAGGTATGCACCGACAACAGCTTTTAGAGGGTCCCACATAGCAAAAATAACAAGGGCAATGGCTATCCAACCCCTTCCTGCCGTGATTCCGTCAAGCCAGAACGGGGCATAACCTATGGTCAGATAAGCACCGCCGGCTCCTGCCATCAATCCTCCGAAGAATGTCCAAATATATCTGACCCTGTAAACATTTATCCCCATTGCATTTGCGGCTTTTGCATTTTCTCCCACAGCTCTTAGGTTTATCCCTATCATAGTTTTATAGAGAATAAACCACATAACAAATGCCAAAATATACGAAAAATAGACTATTATATCCTGATTAAATAAGATGCTGCCCACAACAGGTATGTTTGATAAAACGGGGAGCTTTAGATTTTCAAAAGAGGCGCTAAGATTCATATTTATCCATCTTTGACCGTAAAATGTCGTAAATCCGGCACCGAAAATTGTCAAAGCAAGACCGCTTACTATTTGATTTCCTCTTAAAGTTATGGATATGAATGCGTGTATTAAAGAAGCAATACCGCCGGCAAGCACTCCCGCAATAAATCCTAAGTAGGGGTTGTTTGTTAAACGGGTTACTATAAATCCGAAAAAAGCGCCGATTAACATCATACCCTCAACTCCCAAGTTTAAAATTCCGACTCTTTCTGCAAATATTTCACCTATTGTCGGAAAAAGCAGTATGGTTCCGGCTTTTATAGCGTTTGAAAGAAGGAGAATTATGATTGTAGTGTGGTGTGATGCGCTCATTTTTTCCACCTTAGTTTGTAATTTAAGAATATCTGTGCCCCCACTATGCTAAAAAGAGCAATACTTTCTATTAAGCCGACTATTCCGTAGGACACCCTCATACTTATCTGAATGGAATAACCTCCTGATTCAAGCCCGCCAAACAAAACCGAACTTAAAAGGCAAAGAGCCGGATTCAGATATGAAATCCAAGCAACAATAATCGAAGTATAGCCGTAATTGGCGTTTATCTTAACCTGGAGAAAGTGAATTATTCCAGAAACCTGAACCATTCCGGCTATTCCTGCCAGCGCGCCGCTGATTGCCATTGCTATTATTATGTTTTTACCGACGCTTATTCCGGCATATTTTGCGGTTGTAGGATTATTGCCTATAACTCTTACCTCATATCCGAAATTCGTTTTTTTAATGATAAACCATACTGCAATAATCGATATCAATGCAAAAGCCAAACCGAGATTAATGCGTGTATGTTCAAAAAGTACGGGCAGTTGAGCGGAAGATGGAAACGGCTTTGAGAGCGGGAACCCGAAACTTTTCGGATTTTTCCAGGGACCGTACATCAGAAATTTCAGAACATACAAAGCTATATAATTTAACAGCAGTGTCGTTATTACCTCGTTGACCTCCCAAAAAACCTTGAAAATTGCAGGAATTACAGCCCAGATAGCACCACCGATTGCTCCGCCTGCAAACATTAAGATAAGCATCAGCGGTTTTGATATCTCAGGCGGCATAAAAATAGCAAAATAAGAGCTTAATATTGCACCCATAATATATTGACCGTATGCGCCTATATTCCAGATACCCATCTTAAAGACCAAAATCAAACCGGCTGTTATAAGCATTAACGGTGTTGCCGCAACCAACGTTTCGGAGAACGCATACCAGCTTCCGAATGCATTTACAAACAGAGATTTATAGACGGCATACGGATTGATTCCAACAACAACAATAGCCAAAGCACCGAATAGAATGCCTATAAGCAGCGAGACAATCGGTATAACGATTTTTAATTTTGCGGATATGTTTTCCCTTTTTTCAAAGTATATCATAAAGCTATATCCTCTAATCTTGTCCCTGCCATCATTAAGCCTATCGTGTTTTTATCAATATCTTTAGCATCGGCTATGCCCATAATTTTTCCTTTATACACAACGGCTATCCTGTCCGATATGGAGAGTATTTCATCCAAATCCTCCGAAATCAGAATAACGGACATATCCTCATCTCTTATTTTAAGCATCTGTTTCCTTACAAATTCGGTTGAAGCAATGTCTAACCCCCTTGTCGGATATGATGCAATCAAGAGTTTGGGGTTTTCAAACAACTCCCTCGCAAACAGCAGTTTTTGCATATTGCCGCCGGATAGAAGTTTTATGGGGGCAAAAATGTCTGCTACTGCAATATTGAACATATCGACAATTCTTCTTGTATGCTCTTCCGATTTTTTATAATTTATTATCCTATTCGATGATATGGGTTTTTTGTAGTAGTTTCTCATTATTGCGTTGTCTATACAGGATAAATCCGAGGCAAGTCCCATTCCTATCCTGTCTGCCGGTATGTAGTTTATTCCTATTTGCGCAACATACCTCGGCGTTTTGTTGGTTATGTTCTTACCCTCAAAAACAACACTGCCTCTTGTTGCCTTTCTTAATCCGGCAATGGTTTGAACGATAGCCTGCTGCCCGTTTCCTGAGATTCCTGCAATTCCTAGTATCTCTCCTTTTTTCACCGTAAAATTAACATCTTCTACAATATTTACGCCCTGCTGAGCCGAATATACATCGAGGTTTTCAACACTCAACAGTGTCTCTTTTGCTCTTTTCTCTTTCTTTTCAAAATCAAACAACACAGCTCTTCCGACCATCATCTCCGCAAGTTGTTTTTTTGTTACACTCTCTTTATCAACCGTTTTTACGAGTCTTCCTTTCCTTAAAATCGATATTTTATCAGAAACCGCCATAACTTCATCGAGTTTGTGTGTTATGAAGATTATGGCTTTTCCGTCTTTTTTCATTTTTCTTAATATGTCGAAAAGCGGCTCGGTCTCCTGCGGTCTTAATACGGCTGTAGGCTCATCAAGTATGAGTATGTTTGCTCCCCTAAAGAGAACCTTTATTATTTCGACCTTCTGCTGTTCACCAACCGATAACTGCCATATTTTTTTATCGGGATTGACCTCAAGCGAATAGAGATTTGCTATCTCTTTCAGTTTATCCTTTACGGCTTTTCTATCTATCACAATGCCCTGGTCTTTAAGCCCCAAAACAATGTTTTCAAGAACGCTCAAAGGCTCAACGAGCATAAAATGTTGGTGAATCATCCCTATTCCGTTATTTATTGCATCAAGGGGAGTTTTTATTTGAACGGGTTTGTCGTTTATTCGGATTTCTCCTTTTGTAGGCATATATATGCCGTAGAGTATGTTCATAAATGTGGTTTTGCCGGCTCCGTTTTCACCCAAAAGGGCATGAATTTCCCCTTTGTGTAAAGAGAAATTTATACCCTCGTTTGCAACGGTTTCCGGGAACTTTTTGGTTATATCTATCGCTTTCAGAACCGTAGCCGTATTCATAACCTATATTTTCTTAATGAAAAGCAAGCCGGGACTACATATCCCGGCGTATGGATTTGTTTTTTGTTCATTTTTATTTATTTGGTATATTTCCAACAACCCCTTTAACAAACCACTGAAGTGAAAGTTTGTCTTTATCCGAGAGTTCTTGAGCTTTTTTAACCATTAACTTACCCTTGTTGTCATAAATAGGACCCTCAAATATCTTCAACTTGCCGTCGATTATCTCTTTTTCTCTCTTTAAAACATAATTTCTTACTTTTTTGGGAACCTTGTTGCCGAATTTGCCCAATCCGACAATGCCGTCTTTTAATCCTCCCCAATATTGTGTTGCCTTCCACGTTCCGTTGTGTATTTCTTTCAGGGTTTTTGTGTAAAATACGCCCCAATGCCATATTCTTGAAGTTAAAAGAGTGTTTGGGAATTTTGCATAATTGTCCCTATCGTATCCTATTGCGAAGATGTGAGCTTTTTTTGCTCCCTCTATCGAAGCCGGTGAGTCGCAGCCGCTTGCAATTATATCGGCTTTGTTTGCTATGAACGTTTCCGCTGCCGAGCGCTCTTTAACCGGATTAAACCAGGAGTTTGTCCAGATTACGTGAACCTCGACTTTGGGATTAACCTCTCTTGCTCCGATAGTAAATGAGTCTATTTCTCTTATAACTTCAGGGATTGGGAAAGGAGCTACGAAACCTATGTAGTTTGTTTTTGTCATCATACCGGCAACAAGACCCGAAAGGTAGTCAGCCTGGTACATCCTGCCGAAATAGGTTCCCATATTCTTTCTTGTCTTATACCCGGAGCAGTGTTCGAATATAACATTTGGGTAATCCTTTGCAACGTTATACATAGAATCCATAAAGCCGAAGCTTGTGCCAAAGATAACCTTGTACCCTTTGTGTATGTAATCTCTGATGATTTTTTCGCAGGGAGCACCCTCAGGAACAGATTCGGAGTATGCCGTCTCAACGTAGGGCAGATGCTTTTGTAGATAGATTCTTCCCTCATCGTGCGCCTGGCTCCAGCCACCGTCATTATGCGGTCCTACGTATAGAAATGCCACTTTTATCTTGGAGTTTTTTGCCTGAGACGTGTAGCCGATACCAAACATAACGATAAATACGACCAAAATCAAGCTTGCAAATTTTTTCATAACACCTCCTCTTAGGGTTAGTTTACTTGATGGTTTTTTATCAAGATAATGAGTAATGGTCAACAAAAAAAGATACAAAACGGATGCAAAAACAGAGTTATTCAAAATAAAAATTGTCCAAAAACAGCTTTGGAACAGGGAAAAGTCTTATAAAATTTTTTATAAAACCATCAAGCAAATGAATTGTAGAGATTTTTCTTTAAAAAAAGCTCTAAAAAATGTATAAACTTGACTTAAAAAGCGTTTGGAGGAAAAAAGTGAACCTTGAGGATTTTAAGAAAAGAAAAGAGAAGATAGCCGTTGTCGGATTGGGATATGTAGGTATGCCGCTTCTTGCCCATCTTTCGAGACATTTCGATACAATCGGTTTTGATGTAAACAAACAAAGAATTGAAGAGCTCAAAGCCGGAATAGACAAAACAAACGAATTAAGAGCCGAAGATTTTAAAGATAACAATATAGTGTTCAGCAGCGACCCAAAATCCTTACAGGATGCCGGTTTGATAATAGTTGCCGTTCCAACCCCCATAGATGAGCATAAGCTGCCGGATTTAACTCCGGTAATTGAGGCTACCAAAACGGTTGCCCACAATATTAAAAAGGGTGGCTGCGTTGTTTACGAATCAACCGTTTATCCTACAACAACCGAAGATATTTGTGTGCCCATAATTGAAGAGATTACAGGCTTCAAGTACTGCAAGGATTTTTTTGTGGGATATTCACCTGAGCGAATAAATCCCGGAGACAGGGTACACACCGTTGATAAAATCACAAAGATAGTAAGCGGCTGTAACAAGAAAACAGCAGAACTTTTGGCTGGAATTTACGGAGCGATTAACAATAACAACATTTTTAAAGCTGAAAATATAAAAACCGCCGAAGCGGCAAAGGTTATAGAAAATACACAGAGGGATTTGAATATAGCTTTGATGAACGAACTCTCTATGATTTTTGAGAAACTTGACATAGATACAAAAAGCGTTCTTGAAGCTGCAAAAACCAAGTGGAATTTTTTACCCTTTGAGCCGGGGCTTGTCGGAGGACACTGTATCGGTGTTGACCCGTATTATCTGACCTATAAAGCTCAGGAGCTCGGATATCATCCGGAGATAATACTTGCCGGCAGAAGGATTAACGACTCCGTTGGCGAATATATAGTAAAACAGACGGTTAAAAAAATTATTAAAAGCGGCAGAGTTGTTTTGGGTGCAAATGCCCTGGTTTTGGGTATAACGTTTAAGGAAAATGTCGGTGATATAAGAAACTCAAAGGTTGTTGATGTTGTAAGAGAGTTGGAAGAATTCGGGGTTTTAGTCGATATTTACGACCCGCTTGCCGATATAAACGAGGTTAAAGAGACCTACGGTCTTAATTTAAAGAAAAAAGAGGAGCTTTCAAAACAATACGGATGCGTTATACTTGCCGTGAAGCATAAAGAGTTTCTGCAAAACCCGGGTTCAGTGGTTGGTTTTGTTGAAAAAAA
The DNA here is from genome assembly GCA_027035575.1 of Desulfurellales bacterium. Classification (GTDB taxonomy): domain Bacteria; phylum Campylobacterota_A; class Desulfurellia; order Desulfurellales; family Hippeaceae; genus S144-51. The sequence goes on from JALVUQ010000052.1 coordinate 19,145, forward strand.
CGGTGTGTTGATTGACATAAAATCTGTTTTTGATAAAAATAGCATAAGAAAAGACATTACCTATTGGAGACCGTGATGAAGATAAAAACATTTGAAGAGGCACTTGCAAGGCTTGAGGTTATATCAAAGCGGCTTGAACAAGAGGATATTATGCTTGATGAGGCTGTTAATCTCTACGAAGAGGGAATGAAGCTTGTGAATTTTTGCTCCAAGAAACTTGAAGAGGCTGAAAACAGGGTAAGATTGATAACAGGGATTAAAAATGGGGATATTGAGAGCGAAGAATTTGAAAGAGATGTTGAATAACTACAAGGTTTTGGTGGATGATTTTATAGATAGGCTGTCGCTTAAAAGAATTTTCCCATCATTATTTAACGAAGCGCTCTTTTATACGCCAAAAAGCGGGGGGAAACGCATAAGGGCTATGCTTGTAATGCTTGCTGCGAGTATGTTTGATGCCAATATGGAGGATGCCGTATATGTTGCAGGGGCTGTTGAGCTGATACACGCCTACTCCTTAATTCACGACGATTTGCCGGCTATGGATAATGATGATTTCAGAAGAGGAAAGCCTTCAAACCATAAGGTTTTTTCAGAGGCATTGGCAATACTTGCGGGTGACGGGTTGAATACTTATGCTTTCAATATTATCTTAAACTCCAATCTTAACGATAAAAAAAAGGTAAACGTAGCGAAAATATTGAGCGATAACGCCGGGATTGGAGGGATGGTTACGGGTCAGGCAGCCGATATTTTATCAAGCGAGAAGAAGTTGACACAATACAAAGATAAATTTCTTGTAAATTTTATACATAAGCATAAAACTGCAAAATTGATACAGGCAAGTGTCGTATGCGGTGCTTTGTGTGGAAATCCGAGTGAAGATGAACTTGAAAAAATAAAAAGATACGGTTTGTACAGCGGAGTTGCCTTTCAAATCATTGATGACTGTCTTGATGTTGTCGGCGATGAGAAAAAAATGGGCAAAAAGAGGGTTGATAATATTAACGATACGCTCACATACCCCAAAGTTTACGGATTAAACAAATCGTACGAGCTGGCTGATAAACTGAAGGGTATGGCTGTTGAGCAGGTGAAAAATTTGAAAAACAGCGAGGGTTTAATTGAGATTGCAAAACTTATTATTGAGAGGGACAGATGAGTCGAGTAAATCTAAAGAGGATAACTAAAGAGACCGTCGTAAACGCTACTATGGATATTGACGGAATCGGGGACAGCGACATTGAAACAGGTGTAGGCTTTTTAAACCATATGCTTGAGAGTTTGTCCAAGCACTCCGGCATAGATATTTATGTTAAAGCAGACGGAGACCTGAATGTCGATTTTCATCATACGGTTGAGGATGTTGGAATAGTTTTGGGTGCTTTAGTGAAGAAATCTTTGGAAAACAGAAAGATAAAGAGATTCGGTTATGCTGCAATACCTATGGACGAAGCGTTAATATTAAGCAGTGTGGATATTTGTAACAGAATATACCTCAATTTTGACTGCGATTTATCCGGTAATATCGGTGATTTTGATGCCGAGCTGATTGAGGAATTTTTCAGAGCTTTTGTTGGTAACGCAAGGATTGTTCTGCACATAAAGCAGCTATCCGGTTCAAACAAACACCACATTGCAGAGGCTATATTCAAATCCGTTGCGTATGCTCTAAAAGATGCTCTTATTAAAACAGACGAGACGCCTACGACAAAAGGGAGTCTATGAAAAAAGCTTCCGCTGCGACTTTCGGATGTAAGCTGAATCAGTATGAAACCCGATTGATGATTGAACAATTGAACAGTGAATACGAATTTGCCGATTTTAACAGTAGTTGTGATTTATATATAATAAATTCCTGTGCGGTTACGGCAAAAGCAGCCAAAGAATCAAGACAAAAAGCAAAAAAAGCTCTAAAAATGAACCCGAATGCCACCGTTATCTATACGGGCTGCGACAGTTATTTGGAAAGTGATTTAAATGCAATTGTCGTTGGAAACAGTTATAAACAAAACATAAAGAAAGCACTGGAAAACAGACAGACAGATATTGGTGAGAATACTAAAACATACCCGATAAACACAACCTTAAACGACTATGAAGGAAAAAGCAGAGCCTTTGTCAAAATTCAGGAAGGATGCAACAACCACTGTACCTATTGCATAATACCTAAATTGAGGGGCAAAGAGAGGGATAAAGAGCTCGAATTAGTTATAAAAGAGATAAATACTCTTGAAAAATTCCCGGAAATAGTTCTAACCGGCACCAATATCGGCTCTTACAAAAGATTAAAGGAGCTTTTAAAAAGGCTCGGTGATTTTAAGAGTGATATGAGAATAAGGATAAGCTCAATAGAGCCTATGTATGTTGACAGCGAGCTTATAGATATGATTGCTGACGGGAGATTTGCAAAACATCTTCACATACCTTTGCAGTCCGGCAGCGACAAAATTTTAAAGCTTATGGGCAGGGATTATACAACAAAAAAATTTGAGACAATAGTGAATGAGTGTGCAAAGAGGGGTATTTTTGTCGGTGTTGACGTTATAGTCGGTTTTTATGCGGAAGATGACAGAGAGTTTAAAAAAACATACGATTTCATAGACACCTTGCCCGTTAGTTTCGGGCACGTGTTCAGCTATTCCAAAAGACCTTTGACGTCGGCTGTAAATATAGGATGGAAACTTGAGCGAGGTCCTGTTGTAAAAGAAAGAAATGCAGCCCTGAAAGAGCTCTTTAAAAAGAAATTTAGAGAGTCTGTCAGAAATATGGTTGGTAAAAAAACAGGGATTATTATAGAGCCGACAACCATAAAGAGAAATTCAAAAACGTATTATAAAGCAGTAGCAAGTGAATATTTCACCGTCTTAACCCAAAAAAAGCAGCAAGGCATTGTTGAGGTTAAGATAAGCTCTTTTGACGGGGAGTATGCGTATATATGAGGATAAATACTATCGCTAATAACCAACTCATTTTTTTGGGAACTGCCGGCGGAAGGTTTACGGTTTTTAATCAGTTGAGAAAGTCAGGCGGAATATGGTTTATGGTTAACAACAAGCTGTTTGCAATAGACCCGGGACCGGGGGCTTTGGTTGAATCCATCAAACATAAGGTACCTCCCAACAAACTCTCAGGTATATTTTTAAGCCACAGACACTTAGACCATTGTGCTGATATCAACTCTGTCATTGAATCTATGACTGAGGGCGGTCATAAAAAACGGGGTGTTGTTTTGGCACCTTGGGATGCAACCGAAACAGACCCGGTTATATTAAAATATAACAGGAAAAACTATACATTGATAAACACTAAGGAGTTTTATGATTACGATATTGACGGCGTTTTGATTCAAACAAAAGCAAAACACAAACATACGGTTGAAACATACGGCGGCATATTTGCAGACAGGTTTGCCTACATTGCAGACACAAGCTATTTTGAGGAACTTCCGTTGTATTATAACGCGGGCATCGTTATAGCAAACGTTGTTTTCTGTCATCAAAGAAAGGGTTTTAAGCATATGAATGCCGACGACGTCTATAAGTTCATTGACGTTTACAAGCCGGATAAGTTCATAATAACGCACTTCGGACTATCTTTCTTAAAGGAAAAGCCGTGGGAGGTTGCAAAAAGAATTTCGCAAAAAACCGGCTGTGATGTTATTGCTGCATACGACGGTATGGTGGTTGATTTATGATAGCGATAATTGCCAATCCGAACGCACTGCGTTTTAACATAAACGATTTAAAGCAGATAGCTGATATGCTTGAAAAAAGCGGCATCTGCGTTGATATATTTTTTACAAATCAAGCAGGTGACGGTACCGTTATCGCAAATAAAATATCATCCGCATACTCTATCATTGCGGCATACGGCGGTGACGGGATAATCAACGAAATAGTAAATGCCGACTTGGGAGATTCCGCTTTGGGTATATTGCCGGCAGGAACAACAAATGTCCTTTCCATAGATTTGAGAATCAACAAAAACCCCGTAGAAGCTGCCGAGTTATTTAAAAAACCGAAAATTAAAAAGGCTTTTTTGGGGTGTTTAAACGATAAAAAGTTCATTTTAATGGCAAGTGCCGGTTTTGATGCCGAAGCCGTAGGTTGCGTTAATCAACGCTTAAAAAAAATAAGCGGTAAGTTTGCTTATTTTTGGTCTGGCGTTGTGTCTTACTTTAAATCGAAAAACCGTATAATTGAAGTCAGAATCGGCAAAAATACGTTTAAGTCGAGATGGGTTATCGTAAGTAAAGCAAAGAAATATGCAGGAGAGTTTACCATCTCAAAATCCGTTGATATTTTTCAACCATATTTCGATGTATGCCTGTTTGAGCCGATTTTTAACAATATCTTAGATTTGCCCTATGATAATTTTCTGCTTTTTAGCTCTCTGCACAATTTTAAGATGCCCTTTGTAAAGCATATTATAACCGATGAGAATATATACATTCAAAAAAGCAATATACAAATTGACGGAGATTTTTTCGGATTAAAAGAGGTTGAAATACGGTTATGCCAAAAACCGATAAACATAGTAGTGCCTTGAATTTGCTTAACAACATAAGACTTTTTGATTACATAAACATAGGCTACTATCTGCTTATGCTTCTTATTGTGATTTATGATTATTCAAGCATCCCGAACCCCGTTTTTTTGATTATTGCGTATCTGTTTATAATATTTTCATCTTTATTTTTGATTGCCAAAGAAAACCATACCAGATTTACAAGGATGCTTAGATACTTCTATCCGTTTATTTTTATAGGTTTTGTTTTTGAATCTTTAGGATATATAATACCCTTTATAAACCCTCACAACAAAGATGCCCTACTTATTGCCGCCGACAGGGCAATTTTCGGAAACGACGTAGCAAACATATTGAACTTTTTGAATATCAAATGGCTTACGGATTATCTGCAGCTGTCCTATTTATCCTATTATTTTTTACCGCTGATTTTGCTCTACTATTTTTATTCTAAAAAAGAGATAAAAAAACTCAACTATGCCCTGTTTGCCTTGTCTGTGGGTTACTATATTTCCTATATCGGTTATATGGTTGTGCCTGCGATAGGTCCGAGATATTCACTTTGTTATCTTCAAAATATACCCATAAAAGGCGGATTTATCTATAATTTTGTTCATCCGGTATTGAATTCGCTTGAGCATATAAAACAGGACTGTTTTCCAAGCGGGCATACGGAAATTTCCGTTTTGGTTTTATTGATATTTAAGGATGAAAACAGAAAGATAGCTTTGATTATTCTACCTGTTGTGCTGTCTTTGGTAGCGGCTACGATGGTTTTAAGGTATCACTACGGCGTTGATGTTCTCTCCGGCTTGGTTATAGCTTTTTTTGTGTATGCATTCTCAAAATACATCTATTTTCACAAAAATAAAACCTGATATTACAGGAGGGATTAAGGATGGATATTGCAATAAACGGTGTTTATATACCTGATTTTGAATTGATGCGCTTTATAAAAAAGAACGTAGGTATAAACAACAGGGTGATTGCTTCCATAAGCGATGAATATATACAGGCAAAAAAGACCATAGATGCAAACGGGTTTTACCTCATTCCAGGCTTGATAGACAATCATTGTCATATAGAAAGCTCTCACTTGACTCCCTCAAACTTCGGCAATGAGATTGCAAAACACGGGACGCTGCACGCCGTTTGTGACTGTCACGAAATTGCGAATGTAAAAGGAAGAAGGGGGCTTGAGTTTTTCATAAAAGAGGCGAAAAACAGCGTCTGTAACCTGAAGTTTGCTGTTTCATCCTGTGTGCCTGCAACCGATTTTGCAACAAGCGGAGGCGGAATTGATGTTGAAGATGTTGATTATTTTATGCAGTTTAAAGAGGTAGTTGCATTAGGTGAGTTGATGAATGTGCCTGGTGTTGTTAACAGAGATGAAAAATTTATGAAGATGATAGAGATTGCAAGGAAATACAACAAGAGAGTAAACGGGCACGCTCCGCATTTAAGCGGCTGTATGTTATCTGAATATATTTCCGCAGGGGTTGAAGACGACCATGAAAGTGAAACCTACGAGGAATTGAAAGAGAAGCTTGAAAAGGGTTTGAGGGTTTTTATTCGAGAGGGCAGTGCGGAACAAACTCAAGATGATGCCTATAGGATAATAAACGAATATCCCGATAGGGTTATGTTTTGCTCGGATGATAAAACAGTAGGCGATATAATGAATTACGGGCATATGGACTACAACCTTAAAAAAGCCATATCGCTTGGTATTGACCCTATTCTTGCCGTGAAAGCTGCAACATATAACGGTCTTTTATACTACGGTTTGGATGAATACAGCGAAGTAAAACAGGGTAAAAAAGCCTATCTTGTACTGCTTGATAAGGACTTTAATGTTGCAAATGTCATAGTTGACGGTGAAATTTATACAGGCAAAAACTCTTTCTCCTCCATATCCGATGAATTTTTAAATACCTTAAAGATAGAAAAAATTGACAGTGTTCCGTCAATTCAGAATAAAAAAATTGCAATGGAGGTTACATCCGGCAGTTTAATAACCGAAAGAATTGATGTTTCAACAGATGTTGAATATGATTTGGATGCGGATTTACTGAAATTATGCGTCTTTGAAAGATACGGTCATAACAACAAAAGCGCTTGTTTAATAAAAGGTTTCGGATTAAAAGTCGGTGCTATGGCTTCCTCTTTGGCTCACGATTGTCACAACATTGTTGCCGTAGGCGTTTCAGATGAGGATATTAAAAAGGCTGTTAATGCGGTCATTGAAAACAGGGGTGCAATGGCTCTGTTTGACGGTGAGAAAATATACTCGTTACCGCTTGGAGTCGGCGGTATAGTTTCCTCTGAAGATGCACAAACCGTGGCAAAAAAGGTTGATATGCTAAAGGATAGAGCCAAACAAATCGGATGTTCTTTAAAAGACCCTTTTGCAGCGCTGTCGTTTATGGCGTTGGAGGTTATACCGCATTTGAAATTAACGGATAAGGGTTTGTTTAATGTTGATAAATTTCAATATGAGTGATTGATTTTATTTGATAGGGAGGGCTGCAGTGAAGTTTTTGCTTGGCTTTATAACTATTTTGATGATTGTTACGGGAGTTTTTAGCTGCAAAAAGGCAGATGCCAAAGCTAAGATTGTTGCACCAAAAGCTAACGATGTCTGGATTGAGGGTAAAACCTATACGATAAGATGGAAAGGCTTTAAAGAGGGCGTTATATGCATTTCGGTATTGATAGGCGGACACTACGCCGGCATTATAAATTCTTGCGATAGCTGCGCAGCCCAAAATAAGTACAGATGGACAATACCAGTTGGGTTTGTAAGCGGTTTCGGCGAGGATAGAGATGATGCTGTCAGAATAGTACTTTATTATAAGGACAACGAGAGTAACCCGTATTTCAGTGATTACTTCACCATATCAAAATAGAAGTTTAACCTTTACAAATTCAATCACACCTCATATCTCTTTTTTTGAATTTTATCAAATGTGTGGTAATTTTTTCTTGAATTGAGTTAAAATAAAGTTAATATATTTTCGTCAATAAAATGAAAGAGGTGACGTATTATGATTTATCCGTACGAGGCACTTGAAAAGATATTTAATAAGGTTGAGCCTGAGGGAGAAGAGTTGATAAGCGTTTTTGATTCCCTGCACAGGGTTGTTTCAAGGAAAATAGCATCAAACAGGTCGCTTCCTCCATACGATAATGCCGCAATGGACGGTTATGCCGTTAAATTTGAAGATATAAAGGAAATTCCCGCCAAACTTAAACTTGCAGGAAACATCAAAGCCGGAGATTCTGTTGAGAGTATAGAGTTAAAAAATGGTGAATGTTACAGGATTATGACAGGTGCTTTTATACCAAAAGGAGCCGATACCGTTGTTGAGTTTGAGGTAACAAGACAGAAAGACAGAGAGGTTGAAATATTAAAAAAGAAAAAAAAGTTTGCCAATGTAAGGTTTAAGGGTGAGGATATTGAAGCCGGCTCAGAAATAGATTTTGTCGGTAAACCGATAACACCTTATAAGCTTTCTCGACTTGTCTCAACCAACAATATTTTTGTCTATGCATACAAACAGCCGAGTGTTTGCATAATTTCAACCGGGGACGAGCTGTCCCATCCTGGAAGCTGCAATGAATTTGATACGATTGATTCAAACAGCTTCTTTTTGAAATCACTTCTAAAAAACACACTTAACATAGATGCCGCCTATTTGGGCATCAGCAAAGATAACAAGAACGATTTAATAAACGTTATGAAATCTGCGCTAAATTATGATGTCATACTTACAAGTGCCGGTATATCGTTCGGAGATTTCGATGTAGTAACGAATGCGGAAAAAGATTTGGGAATAAATTGGGAGTTTAAATATGTAAAACAAAAGCCGGGAAAACCTTTTGCTTTTGGCCGGGTAAAAAATAGCCTAATTTTTTCATTTCCCGGAAATCCGGTTTCAACGGCATTTTGTTCGTTTTTCTATCTCATTCCGGCTCTAAAGAAGATGATGGGCTACAAAAAATACAGGCACATACCCATTGAAGCCGTTTTAACATCACCTATGCACAAAAGAAACGACAGGGTTCATTTCAATAGGGTTAAAGTTGAATTTAAAGATGACAATTTTTATGCCCAGCCCTTTGAAACGCAGGGCTCAAACATAATAGAGTCCATCTCAAAGTGCAACGGATTTGTAATGGTTGAAACGGAAAAAATTGGTGAAATACCCAAAGGTGAAAAGTTAAAGGTATTTTTATACGACTTTGAATCCGTATTTGACAAATAAAACAAAACGAAGCCAATGAAACTTCGTTTTGTTATTTAACTATAAACGAGCTCAAATTGCTTTTGCCGATTCTTACTATCAAGTAAAAATCCAAATTTTTAGCCAAACTTGATATAAATCAAAGAAAAATTTAGTAAAACAGTTACCTTTATACCGCATCTTTGGTGTAAAAATTTTTGATTAAAGAGGTGTTTGATGAGTAGATACAAAGTATCGGACGAATGTATAGGATGTAGGGCTTGCGTTGGGGTAGCCGAGGATAATTTCGGTATCAGAAACAATAAGGCATATGTCAAAAAGCAGCCGACAACTAAACAAGAAGAGGAGTTGTGTTCAAAAGCTTTGGAAGTATGTCCCGTAAATGCAATATCAAAAACTAAACTAAAAAAGGTTAAAAATGCAGAGGTTGTTTTGGCTTCCTCCAACATAAAGGAGACGCTTGACAGATACCCTGTTTTGAAGGATGTGCTGATGGAATTGTCACCGAAGTTTAAAAGAATGCAAAATCCTGTCTTATACAATACGCTTGCAAGATTTGCAGACTTCAACGACGCCGCAAAGGTAACAGGGCTTTCCATTTGTGAAATATTACACACAATAAACGACTATTTGGGAACTAAGGAGGAACTTTTGAAAATGATGCCGGAGTGTATAGAAGAAAACAAAGATGAAGAACTGCAAAGTGTTGATATAACCTGGACGGAGGACAAAGAGTTATACATATACAACAACGATACAATGGAGGAACTTATCGAGAGGGTAGCTCTTCTTAAACCGGGAGAAAATATTATTGTCATTTCGAGAGAAAAACCCGATGAACTGTTAAAAATGGCAAAAGGTCTTGAGTTCTTATTTAATATTGAAAAAAACAGGGAGTATAGAATCTCTATTTTTAACCCCAAAAAAGAACAACCGATTCTTTCCCGGAAGGAGAGGAAAGACACTTTTGATGTGCTGGATGTAAGAAATGCAGACCGTGACCCGTTCGACATAATAATGAAAAAAGCATACGAAATTAAGGAGGAAGAAGGTTTTGCACTTGTCCAACGATTCGAACCGTATCCTATAATAAATATGTTAAGCGAAATGGGATTTGAGTATGAAACAGTCAAAAAAGGAGAATCCGAATTTTGGGTATATTTTTATAAAAAACCGAATAATGAAGGCGAAAAAAGGTTAGAAAAAAAGAAGGTGGATGTCGTTATACAGTCGGCTACGCCTGTGGCATATCCTATTATTATGAGACTTTTGCAATCTGAAAATTTGAAAAATACAATTAACATAAAAGAGTTGAAGGTGTGGGAAGAAACGGAAAAACACCTTGCATGGATTACCAACAAAAAAGCAGATATCAGCTTTTCTGCCGTTATAACCGCCGTTAAACTAAAAAACAGCGACATAAAAATTCCTGGGCTCTTTGTTTGGGATAACTTCGTTTTGTTGAGCAGAAAGAATATAAGCGGGTTTAAAGATTTGATAGGAGACAAAATATACCTTCCTCTGTTTGAGGAGGCTCCTCCGGCTAAAATTACAAAATACCTGATTAAAACGGAGGGGTTGAATCCCGGTGATTTTGAATTTGTTTACGGAAAACCGTTTGGCAGACCCGAACAAATATATAAAGATTTTGTGGAATCGAAAGCAGAAACCGTTGTATTAAGAGAGCCTGAAGCAAGTTATGCCGTAAAGATTATGCGCGACAGGAAAGAGAAAATATCCGTTGTTTCCTATAACGAGTTATGGAATAAGGCTAACGAAGGATTTGGAAAATTCCCAAATGCCGGTATAGTGTTTAAAGGAGAGTTTGTAAGGCAGCATCCTGAAGCGGCTAAAATGTTTATAGATGAACTAAAAAAGGCAATAGTTTGGGTTAGGGAAAATAAAAAAGAGGCTGCAAAACTATCATTTGATATAATGCGTCAGCCGATTGACAGGGTAGAGCTGTTCTTGGAAATTGTAAATTTTGACTATATGGAAGGTGAAGAACTCATTGAAAAGGTTAAAAGCTACTTTGAAGTGTTAAATAAAAACGGTATCGCCGATGTTAAAATTAATGATGAGTTGCTTGATATGTTTAGGTTAAACGTTTAAAAGCTCAAGTTTTTATAAGCTTTGATTTAATCGACAGAAAGGTTGCGGATTATCAGCCTATTTGACGAGCTGGTTTATGTTGAACAGGGGCACCATTATTGACATAACTATAAACCCGACAACAAGTCCGAGCAGAAGTATGGCGAAAGGTTCGGCTAAAGCTACCGTAGTTTTTAGCAGGCTGCTCAATTTTCTATCGTAGTAGCGAGAAATTCTTTCAACAAAATCCGGCAGCCTTCCTGTTTTTGTACCCATAGTCAAACTGGCAATAAACATAGAATCAAACAGATTGGTTTCTTTAAATGCCGTATCAATTGCAACACCAGTGTTAATCTTTTGTGCAACTTCTTCCAATAATTCGATAAAGACGCTGTTTTTTACAACATATGCGCTGTTTTTAATAGCTTCGACCAATTTTATGTCGGCATTCAATTGAAAAGCCAAAGAGGATGTGAACTGTGAGGTTGCGATTTTTCTGTAAATGGGAATAGTCAACAATATTTTATCCGCAGCCTTTTTGAAAGAGCCGTTCTTTTTGTACAATAAACGCAAAATTACCGCCAATACAAGAATAGTTGCAACAATAAGTACAAAATAGTGTTTTAGAAAAATCCCGGATGCTATGAGTAATCTCGTTATAAAAGGCAGCTTTCTGTGAAATGATTCAAATATCTTTTCCATTTTCGGAACAACATACACCAAAAGAAAACTCACAATGCCCAAACCGAGTGTCAAAATAAATGCAGGGTATAAAATAACCGGAGCAATTCTTTGGTTGAAGGAGTTTTTATTTTCCTCTTGAGATGCGATTTTAAACAAAATGTCGGATAGTTTGCCCGTTTTTTCCGCAATCTCTATCATTCTGATATAAGCAGTTGAAAAAATATCTTCATATTTTGAAAGTGCAACGGATAACTTAACACCTTCGCTAACCCTGTCTTTAACAGTTTTTAGGGCGTTTTTTATTCTTTTATTATCGGATTGTTCGGCTGTTATCTCCAAAGCCTCGGTAAGCGTTATGCCAGTATCAATCAAAGTTGCAAGCTGAAAAAACATATCGGCTCTGCTTTTTTGAGATATTCCTCCTATTGTATATTTTGATAAGAAAGAACCTGCAATGTGTTTATGTTCGGCAGATGAAATGCCCTCCAGCTTTTGAGGGTATAGCCCCTCTTTTTTTAAAGCAATGACAGCCGCATCTTTGCTTTGCGCCTCTATGGTTCCCTCTTTTTTTCTGCTTTTTATATCGTAAGCAATATATTTAAATGTCGGCATCTAAAGCCTCGTGGCAAGAAGCACCTCTTCGGGTGTTGTTATACCATTTCTTACCTTTTGCATACCGTCTGTAAGCATAGTTTTCATACCGTTTTTTACGGCTGTTTCTCTAATTGCTTTTGCATCGGCTTTTTTTATAATCATTCTCTTTATCTCTTCTTTTATGTCAAGAAGCTCAAATATGCCGACTCTTCCCGAAAAACCGCTGTTTTTACAGGCCTCACATCCTATACCTTGCTCATAAAACTCAACATCTTCACCGTATTGTCGTAAAATTTCTCTGATTTGTGCAGGTGTTTGTACTCTTGTTTTGCAATTATCACAAACCTTTCTCACAAGCCTTTGACCTATGACAAGCAGAAGTGATGATGCCAACAAAAACGGCTCTATACCCATATCTATCAAGCGTGCAAGTGTGGTTGCAGCGTCGTTTGTATGAACGGTAGATAACACCAGATGTCCGGTTAAAGAGGCTGCTATGGCGGTTTTGGCAGTCTCTGAATCCCTGATTTCTCCAACCAAAACAATGTCCGGGTCCTGCCTTAAAAAGTATTTCAGAGCATTTGCAAATGTTAAATCGAGTTTAGGATTGACCTGAACCTGAGTTATCCCGTCAATCCTGTATTCGATAGGGTCTTCTATCGTTATTATGTGCTTGTCTCTTGTTGCAACAGCCTTGAGTGCCGCATAGAGCGTTGTGGTTTTTCCAGAGCCCGTAGGTCCTGTTACAAGTATAATTCCGTTTGGATATTTGAGTTTACTCAAAAAAAGCTCTATGTCTTCTTTATCCATACCTATATCCGAAAGCCCTAAAAGCTCATTTGAGGTATCAAGTATTCTCAAAGCCGCTTTTTCACCTGTTATGCTCGGAACAATGGAAACCCTTATGTCTATGCTTTTTGTTCCGACATTGACCCTGATAGCTCCGTCTTGTGGTCTTCTGGTTTCCGCAACATCAAGATTTGCCATAACCTTTATTCTGGAGATGACAGCCTCCTGAATTCTTTTTGCATACTTTTTGTAATCGAATAAAGCTCCGTCAACCCTTAATCTTATGACAAAATTATCCCTCAATCCCTCAAAGTGTATATCGCTCGCATTTTGCTGAACGGCTTTTACTATGGTTTGATTGACAAGTTTGACAATAGGGGCGTCGGTATATGAAGCACCTATGATGTTTTCTTCGTCGGTTATATCTTCCTTTTCTTCCTCGTTTTGGGCTGTTTCTTCTTCAAGCATATCATATATATTCTCCATAGCCATCAAAAGGTCTTTTTTTGCTTTTATTTTGACCTTCGGCTTCAATCCCAAGCTCAGAGCCATAAAATCTGCTTTTTTTATGCCGTTATCATTGACAGCCCAAAATCTTATAACACCGTCTTCATATCCTACGGGAACAAATTCGCTTCTGTCTGTAAACTGCTTGTATGCGTTAATTATTCTACCGTCAAGGTTTCCAAACTCAATCTTTTCCATTGTTTTTCCTATCAAAGGCATTAATGTCGCTTTGATTGTTTATAGTCTTTACGGATAAAAATATCAAAAGATTTGTTTTGGCAGTGCTGGTTTTATTGTATTTAAACAAACCGCCTAAAATCGGAATGGAAGATAAAACAGGAACTCTTTGCTCCTTTTTCTCTTTATCATTTTCAATCAATCCGCTTATTAAGATTTTATCCCCGTCATCCAAGGCTATTTTTGTCGTCGTGCTTCTTGTCAATGTTACGGGAGCCACGGAATTGCCGACCATAACGTTTTCCGTTACTTTTTTTACGTTTAGTGTTGTATCCAGTATGATTTTTTTACCGTTTACGTGCGGCAGAATGGTCAATTTGACACCTACGTCTTTGTAGTCGTATGTATAAATCGGGTTACCGTTTGAGTCGTATTTTTGGCTTGTTAGGTAAGGCCTGTTCTCACCGACAAAGATATTTGCTTTTTGGTTGTCCAAGGTTACGATTTTCGGGTTTGAAACGATGTTTATATCGTTTTTTGTTTTTAAAGCATTAAGCAAAGCGCCGAGTGTTGCAAATTTGACACCGTTATAGCTTACAACATTACCCAAAATTCCCAAGCTGAAACCGTTTGGCAGTGGAGCAAGCTCTCCTTTTCCTATTATTGTATTTTCCAGATTTCCCAAATTACCCGTGTTTGAGTTGCCAACATACCCTACAGAACCGCTTTTTTTTGCCAGTGCCGACCATTCAACACCAAACTCCGATAGATTGGAAAGCGATGTTTCTATAATCAGGGCTTCTATATAGACCTGTTTTCTCGGTACGTCCAACCTGTGAATCAAAGAGCTCACACGGTTATAGATAGAAGGCGTTCCTATTACAATAATGGAATTTGTTGCCTCGTCATAAGAGATAGAGGTATTCTTGAAAGTCGGCGTTTTGGACAGCAGTTTGACTATAACATTGTAAACATCCTTGGCAACGGCATTTTTCAAATAAAAAACCTTTTGGGATTTCTGGGATTCCGTCTTTTTGATAATCTCATCAACAAGCGTTTGTATATATGAAAAATCACTTTTTCTTGCGGCTATAATCAAAGAGTTGCTTGCATTTTCACTTAAAACAACGGGTGAGTAGGAACTTCCTTTTTTTCTTTTAAGCTCCACAAAGAATTTATTTAGTTCGGATGCAACCGTACTGCTTGATGCGTTTTTGATAGATATCAGTTTGGTTATTATTTTATTCGATGAATCCATAGTTCTAAGCAGTTTTTCCACCTGTTTTATTCTGTCCTTTGTATCGGTAACAACAATAACGTTTAAGGTAGGTATTATATCGACGCTGCCGTAGGGAGAAACGAGGTGCCTGAGAGGTATGCCGAGCCTGTCTATGCTGATATTTTTAAGGCGAATAACAACAGTCGAGAGGGTGTTTGGTGGTTTGGATATATCCGTTGTGTATTTACCGCCTATTTCTCTAACAGAGGATGAGCGTATGATTAAAATCGTGCTGCCCTCTTTAACCGGCACAAGCCTGTTTTCTTTCAATACGGAATAAAATATTTTCATCAAATCGTTGTTGCTTAATTCATTAGGAGAGTATAGGGTAACCTTTGCGGACATAGGAATACTTCTTTGAGAGTAGGTTATGCTCTGTCCTGTTTTTGCCGAAACAAATTTAATGAAATCAATTAAACTTATGTTTTCAAAACGAGCACCGGGCACATTTGAGTTGTTTTGTGCAGCAGCGCTTCCAACAATAAGAAAAGCCAAAAGTGACAACACCGTAAAAGTTTTTAAATACCTCATTTTCATCCCCTCTATTTTATATCCACAAAAATGGTCTTTTTTCTGCCGTTTCTTATAATATCCAGATTAACATTTGTCATACTTCCGATTTGAGAATACAGGCTCATTATTTTTTGAGGGCTTGTCGTCGCCTCACCGTTAATACTGACCACAATGTCTCCTGTTCTTAAACCGATTTTTCTTAAAACGGAGTTTGGTGCAATATAGTTGATTCTGTAGCCTATTGCTTTTTTATTTCTGAATACCGGAACAATATTTATCTGCCTAAAAAGCGTATTTATATTTCCGACACGTTTTAAAATATTTTTTGAAACGGTAATTTTTTCAACATTTGAGGAAATATATGAAGGTTTTGAGTAGGTCACAGACAGTTTTTTCCCAAATATCGACAACTGTTTGGTCATACTCGGAAACTCGAACTTTTTGACCTCTTTTGTTTTCTTATTTTTCAGGTAAACACCGTCTTTCTTTATTTCATCAAGAATCCAAACACCGTCGATACCTTTGTTTTTGGTAACTATTGCAACAGGCTTAGAACTCTTCTTAAAAAGAGCCATAGGAGAACTACCAGAAACAAAACCAACCAATTTGTAACCGTTTATACTGGAAGCAACCTTAACGTTTCTTTCTATTTTATTGCTTTTTCTGCCGGTTTCTATATCAAAAACGTTCTCGGATATAATAGTTTTTTTCATATTTTCGTATTTCGGTTTGGTGTTACAGCCTGTTTTAACTGCAGCAGGGATATTTTTTACTTGCACGGGTAGTTCATAACTTATCAATCCGCTTATAAAATAGGCAAAAGCAACACCCAGTAAAGCCGATATTACATAGGCAATATATTTTTCAACGACGTCACTTTTCATATACTTTTTTTACCCCTATATAGAGAAGTTTTCTTTCATTTTGCCTATTTTAACAACACCCATAAGCCTCAACACACCGGATTTTATGAATCCTTTGGCGTCCAGCTCAAAATCGCCTTTTATCTCAAGTTTATTTATGTCGATACGATTTTTTTTAAATGCAATATCAAGGTAAAGCTCGTCGGAACCGTTAAATCCTTTCAAAAACGATGCCACAGTATTATCCAAAAATTCGCTTAGCATATTTGTCTTAAACGTTCCGCTAATAAAATATCTGTCTTTATTTTTGCTAATGTCAAAAGCGGCGTTTTCATCGGCAATTTGAACCGTTATGCGTGCAAGTTTTGAGTTTAATAAAAACCCCATAGGATAAAATTTTATTTTTAACTTATTAATATTAGCCGTCTTGTTCGGTAAAACAAGCTTTATACCGTCCAAATAAAGATTTAAAAGATTGGCTTTTTTAATGTTATATGCGAGTGTAACCTTATTTTGTAGAGCAAGTTTATCTATTGCCGTTTTGTATATTTTTTGATAAGGCAGAAAAACTATTAGAAAAATCACAAAAAACAGAAGGAAAATTATTAGATTTGTGACTTTTTTCATAGTTTTTTCCTTAACACCATACTTAAATCAACGAGGTTTGAATTTGAAAAATCCCTTTTAAGTGTAAATTTTACAATTTCAATATTGCCGTAATTTTCAACGGTTTTAAAAATTCCGATAAGTTGAGGCAGATTTAAGCCTACGATTCTTATTCGTGCACCGTTATCCACACCGCTTGAATTAACGGAGACTATTTTCGTTTTTATGCCGTTTAATGTCTCAAGACGTTGAACAAAAAGCAGTATATTGGAGTTGAATTTGTGTTTTGAGGAGTTGTTATGTTTGATTTTACCGTATAAAGCCAGAGCTTTTTCATACTCGGCTTTTTTATAGGATATTTTGGAGTTAATAGATTTTATGCTTGAGTTAAGTACAACAAGCATAATAAAAACCACAAAAACGGTTATGCCTACGGCAAAAATCAGAGCGTCTTTTTCTTTTGCTTCTATCCTCATATCACTCCACCGCCGAATATGTTAATGTAAACAGCAGTTTGCCGTTTTTGGAGGAACTGCTTTGTATTGTAAACTTTTTAGCAAGAAGGTTGTTGAGATTTTGAGCATATTTAACAAGAGATGCGTAGTTATCTATCTTGCCCCTTATCTTTATCCCGTTTCTGTCAAAAGAAAGGTAGTCTATCTTCACTTGACCACCGTCTTTGGATTTGCTGAGTGCATAGATAAGCTTCAAAGGGGAAATACCACCTGAGCTTGCCGAAGAAGATTCTGCTTTGTATAACAATACTCCGTAAGGGTCTGAGTAGTGCTTATTCCCAAGGGCTTTTTTGTACAAAACATCGATTTTTTTGTTTATGAGTTTCAGCTCGCTGCTGTAAGATGAATACCTTAAAATTCCTCCTGCAATAAATACGAGCAATGCTGCAGCAAGCAAAACAAACCGTGAAATTTTCCAACTTTCAAAACCTGTTTTTGAGCCCTTGCTTACCGGCAAATGAGTCTTATGTACCGACTTTGAAGCAGCCAATGAGTTTATATTGTTGATGGTCTCCTGCTTTGAATATTTGATTTTCTCAAATTTTTTGCTGTTTTCAATTCTTTCTTCAATCAGGCACTCGTCTCCGAGAGTGTAGTGCTTCAAGCCTGAATTATCATAAATTGCACATACGCTTTCGCCTTCGTATATGAAGCTCTTTTTTGAATTGATATGTAAATAAACGGCAAAAGGTGTGGTTATTACATCGGCTTTTTCAATAATATGTGCAAACTCTTCGGGTATTTTATCAGAAAAAAAGAAATAGCCTATAAGCGGAAGAAAATCTGGTACATACCCGACAAAACCGTTATTTATAGGGAAGGTGCTTTTGGCGTAAGCCTCAATTGTTAAATAAGCCCTTCTTTTAGATACTATTTCACTTTGAAAAAAGAAAAAATACTCATCAGGAAGCAGGGCGTATATGTAACATTTGTCTAAATCGGAACAATCCGTTCTTTTGCCGTCTCTATCATAAAACTCAACACCGTCTTTATTTAAAAAGGCGATAACCTCTTTATTCATAAAACCCTTTGCCCTCAAAATACTTAACCAACCCGGATTTTTTAGAAGCTCTCGATATCAGTGCGGTTGCATAACTATTTATATTGTTAATGACAACATTTATTCTAACGGCAAACAGATTGCTTGTTACGGTTATAAAAGGTTGAATTTTTAAATAATCTTTATCGCTTATGCAGCCGACCTTTCTGATTTGAGTTATATTCTCAAACGGCTTTTTTTCTCTGTATTTAATTATATCCTCCGCACAGTCGGCAATTTCAGGCAAATACGCCTCTATTACCTTTTTTGATGCGAAATTTATGTTAATTTTACCAGAAGTGTCCTCTACTGTAAAGAAATTGTGAAATCTGTCGGAAAACGTACTTAATCCGTAAACAAAATCAATCTCTTTTAAAGAAAAAAAGTCGCCTTTGACGGGTTGATAGCCAAATTCATAATCTCCGTAGCTTTTATCGCCTTTCATCCACAAAAGAAGCCTTTTGAAGTACTCAGGCACATCTACATTGGCGTCTTTAAAGATAGTGCTTACGGCAATTTGAGTTCTTGTGACGAGCTTAGAATTTTTGTTTTTAATGTTGTTGATGTCGATTTTGGCGTTTAAAGGAATAATTTTCATAGAAACAATCGTGGATTCGTTTACTCTGAAAGGCGGAAGGTCTGCCCAATCGTCATTTATCGAATCGTATTTATTGTTATCGTTATCGAGCAGCTTCACAGCAACCTTTATAGCCGAGTGTATATAAAAAGCGGATTGGTTGCTTACATAGAGTTGTTGAGAGTAATCGTAGTCTTTGGATGCCCATTGTTCTATACTTAGAACTCCGCCCACAACTACAGACATTATCAAAAGAACCATTATGAGAACGGCACCCCTTTTTTTTATCACATCATTCCCCTGATAGTAAAAACATACTCTTTTGAGTTATTTGCGAATAGATATATGCGAATTATATTTGAAACCGAATCAACCCAATCACCTTTTGAATAAAACTTAAAGTCAATTTTCTTAAACATATCGGTTAAGTACATACTCATATCCACATCTGCCGATTCATTTGTCTCCTCCCTGACAAGATACCGTTTGCTGCCTTTGGTCTTTATATAATAAGAAACAGTAACGGGGACGCTTCCGGCAAATTTTAGAGAGTCGGTCGTTTTGAATGTAAGTTTTTTTACGCCGAAGGCATTGCTGACGCTAAAACTGCCGATTTTGCATCGTATATCCCTATCCATAAGTGATATTGTTTTTGAAACAATTTGAGCGGATGAGCTATGCTTGAGCGCGTAACTCCTTGTGTCTATAACGTTTTTAAATATGTCAAACAGACCGACTATAATAATGCTGCTGATAGCGACAGCAACAAGTATCTCAAGAAGTGTAAAGCCTTTTTTCTTAGTAATAAAAAACATACTCAATCTTTGTAGCACCTTTTTTAAAAACCCAGTTTACTCGTACAATATTGTGAAATCCAAGAGGGATTTTATCAACTTTATAAGAATCAATACCGCCGGATTCTATTTCCTTAAAGCCTACGGTTGCATCAGGCGGATAATCCCAATTTAAATATATAAATCCCGTTGAAGCCAAAACCAGGTTAAACCTGTTTCTTGCATAATTTTCCATAAAAAGAGATTGATTTAAAAGGGTATATGCCCCGACAGAAACAATGGCAAAAACAACAAGAGCTATCAAGACCTCAAGCAGACTGAAGCCTTTTTTATTCAATTTCAAACCTCAATAAAAGCGGCTGTGAAACAATTTTTTTATCACCGAAAAGGGTTAGAGAAACTTTATCCATAATGCCTGTCGGATAAACAAAAAATATATACTTTTCTCTGTCTTGATAGTGTGAATTTACTTTAACATCAAAAACGTCTTTTGAAATATAAAACAGCTTTTTATCAAAATGAATGTTGTTTGAGCCTTTTAATCCCCAAATTACTTGAGGCAAACCGCTGTTTTTTGCTTTTTTATATGCAAGTTGAACAATGGAATTCAGCTTATCCAAATCTAAGTTTTTTTGTGATTTAAAAATATTAACGCTAACGGGCGTTAAATAGAAAAAAACAATCGACAGAATTGCCAAAGCTATTAACAACTCGACCAGCACGAAGCCTCTCAATGTATCTCCCAACTTTTTATGTCCGCATTAACACCGCTTCCGCCCTCTTTACCGTCTGCTCCAAGAGATATGATTTCATAAGGTCTTGAATTGTCTCCCGGAGAGCGGTAAATATAGGGATTGCCCCACGGGTCTTTCGGAACGCTGTTTGAGTCCAAATATCCCCCTTCCTTGTAGTGTTTGGGTATGGGCGGTATTGACGGCTTTTGGATAAGCGCCTTTAAACCCTGCATAGTTGTGGGATAGACACCGTTATCCATCTTATACATCTTCAAGGCGGTTTCTATTGCCATTATGTCGTTTTTAGCCTTTGCAACCCTTGCCTCGTCAGGTTTTTGCATAATCTTAGGTACAAGAAATGTAGCTAAGATTCCTAGTATAACGATAACTATCAACAGCTCTATTAATGTAAAACCTTTTTTCATTTCTCACACCCCTTGTTTTAGTTATTTGAAACGTTATCGAGAAGCTCATCCCATTTTGTTGTTTTTGCAAAATTCAGTTGTTCATAATAATAACTCTGCTCACCGTAAATAGTCGGATTGCAAAACCATATTGTCAAACCGTAAACTTTACCTGCATCGTACCCGTTATATCCGTTTGCTATGACGGTTTGGCTCAAATTGTCGAATACGCTTTGAGCGGCACCTTTTATATCGGATGTCATATTGTCATTTGCAGCAAGTGCGCTGCATAAATTACCCAAATCGGCATAGCTGTAATCAGAACTGCTAACACTAAATCTTTGCAGGAGAGTTTCACTGTCGGCGTAATTTTTAATCGTAGATGAAACAGAAGAGTTATCCCAGTTGTTCAATATGCTTATTGCCAATTCGTCTATGCTTTTTGCCAAGCTGCTTATTTTTGATAAGTCAATTGCGGATTGCGTAGTAGGTTGAGAATAGTTTGAGTAGTAGTTTGCGTAATATTCAACTATCTTTGCTGCTATTGATTGCGAGCCCGAGTTTGGATAGTTTTCAATATAGGCAATAATATCATCATACGGCCATCCGTCAGCCGGTTCTGAATTTTCAGAAGATACAAATATATCAGCACAATCTTTTATTTCATAAGCTACCTCAACCATATTCATCAAACAGGCATCTATACCTAAAATATCTATTTTTTTACTCAAGATGCTTGAAATATTATCCATAGCAGAGGCAAAAGCAGGTACTGACATAATGTCATTATTTGTTTCATCCTGCAGCAAGTCCCTGCTCAAACTTTTCGGGTTTATAGATTCAAAGCCCAAGCCGTGATCCCAAATTACAATGACATAATTCTCAGCCGGAAAGTCATTTTTAACCCATTTTCCAAAGTCCACCAATGTTGATGCTTGAGCCATATCAAGCTCGCCAAGATTTTGAAGTTTTTCCTTTTCAAACCGCTTAATAAAATATCTTCCTGCCGAGCTGTATAATCCGTCTTGTTCAACAATAACGTTGACATCTTTATTGGAGCCAACGTTTTCCATTTGCGCTATGTTTAACCCGGCTATGCTGTTTAATGAGTTGTCCGCATCCATATAAACGGCAAACGTCCACAGCTTCTTTAAAATTATCGGGGAACTTGCAGCAGCCCAAGAGCTATCGGAGTTTGTTGATGCTTTAACGATAATATAGTATTTTCCACCGTAATAGTTCATTATGTTTTGATATTCCTGAGTTTGATTATCCAATACCACTTCAACAGAGCCTCTCGAATTATCCACATATGCCTGATAAAACTCATAGTCATCAGACGATAAGCTCGCATCTCTCGATAAAAACAGACCTATTTGATATTGAGGGGATTGAGTGCTGACATCAAAATTTATTGTTATATTAGACGGTGGATTGGTTTCCGAGATTGTGTTGTTATCTAAAGAACCGTTAATCACAAAGTTTATAGACCTGTCGCTTATTGATATACCGTAGCTGCTTGAGCTTCCCGAACCTCCGCCGCCGCAAGAACTTAAAGTTAGAACCAAAGCTATTGAGAGAGTGTATAATAGAGTTTTTCTCACTTCTACCCCTTTTTAAAAAATTCATAGTATCCTACATTCAAAAATTAAAAAAATCAACGACAAATTAACACATAAATTTTGACACAGCTTACACAAATCAAATATTCTTGACAAAATTCAAATCTTTCTTAGAATGCTTTCTGCAGTGCGCCAGCGTAGCTCAGGGGTAGAGCAGCTGATTCGTAATCAGCAGGTCGTAGGTTCAAATCCTATCGCTGGCTCCA
>JALVUQ010000053.1 GCA_027035575.1 Desulfurellales bacterium
GGCTCTTCTTTGAGCGGTTTAACCTCTATGAGAATAAAGAGAGAGTTTTATATACGCCCGGTCTGTTTTCTAAAAAAAAGCGAGATACTGGACTATCTGAACGAACAGGGCATAGCCTTTAGGGTTGACAAAAGCAATAAAGATACAAATTTTGTCAGAAATAAAATCAGACTTGAGCTTATAAGCCTTATGAAAGAATTTAATCCGAATATTGTAGATACTATTTTTAGAGAGGTGGATGTTTTAAAGCAGGAGGATGACTATCTAAATAGTATGGCACTGCTTGAGACGGTTAAACACGTTGTATTTGTAGGTAAAAAAGCCGTTATAGACACAGCGCATATAAACAACTTGGCTCTAAAAAGGAGGGTTATCTCCATCGTTTGCAAAAAATTGACAAATTCTGACTACTCGTTGAGTTTTGAAAATATAAACAGAATAGCCTCTCTAAACGATGGCAGCAAAATTGTTGTATTAAGAAAACTGTTTAAGGCGTATTTGCAGGGTAAAAAGCTAATCATAGAAGCATTATGAATGTAAGGCAAGCTCTATCCAAAACGATAGAAAGACTTAAAAATAAAAATATAAAAACAGCTTCTCTTGATGCCATAATAATTTTAAAAGAGGCACTTAACAAAGACGATATCTTTATACTTTCCAACCCGGATTATGAGCTTTCGAAAGATGAGGCTGAAAAAACGGAAGCGTTTGCGGCAATGAGAGAAAAGCTGTATCCTATGGGCTATATTAGAGGCAAGAAAGAGTTTTATTCGTTTGATTTTTTTGTAAATGATGATGTTCTGATTCCGCGCCCCGAGACAGAAATGCTTGTGGATAAGGTGCTGGAGTTGGCAAAATTTATTAACAAACCTGTAATCGTTGATGTGGGAACGGGAAGCGGATGCATAGCCGTCAGTGTGGCAAAGTTTTTAAGTGATGCCCTTATTATTGCAAGCGACATATCTTACAAGGCTTTGATTGTTGCCAAAAAAAACTCTGACAATTTAAATGTCGAAATCGAGTTTATCCAAGCAGATATGCTCTCTTTTTTGAAAAATAAGGTGGATATAATTGTGTCCAATCCGCCCTATATCGAAGAGGGCAGATTTGATACCCTTCAAGAGGATGTTAAATATGAACCCAAAGAAGCTCTTCTTTGTCCTAACGGAACGGATATGATAGAAAAATTGATAAAGGGCTCGAAAAAACTGTGCAGTTATCTTGTTCTTGAAATAGGTGAAAATCAGGAAAATTTCGTGAAAGGATTTGAGGGTTTTGTAGAAATTCAAAAAGATTTTGCGAATTTGGCAAGAATGGCTGTTTTTAGGTTTGATTAATCCTTAATCTCTTTTTTTATGCGCTTTATGCTTAGTGCTTTACCGCTTTTTGCATCAATCTCCATAACACAGCCTTCTATTTGGATATTTTCCTTACAAACCTTTAAGCGCTGAGGTATATATGTTAAAAATCTCTCCAAAGCTTGCTGTTTTTCAAACCCTAAAACACCGTTATGGCAGCCCGTCATACCGACATCCGTAATATATGCGCTGCCTTTCGGTAAAATGCGTTCATCTGATGTTTGAACATGGGTGTGCGTTCCGATAATGGCGCTTAACTTACCGTCAAAATACCATCCGAAAGCCTGCTTTTCACTTGTAGCCTCTGCGTGAAAATCAACGATTTTAATCTCAACATCTCTTATTTTGTGTGAATTTAACAAATCTTCAACGGCATAGAACGGGTTGTCAACAGGCATCATAAAAATTCTACCCACGGCATTTATAACGGCTATCTCGATGCCGTTTATTTTAAAAACCCTGTATCCGACGCCTGGTGATTTGTCGGAGTAGTTTATCGGTCTTATTACTTTTGTCATAGCCTCTATATCTTTAAGGATTTCGGATTTGTCCCATGTGTGATTTCCAAGTGTTATGGCATCCGCACAAGGCTCAAGTTCGTTATAAACCTTTTTGTTTATACCAAATCCGTCTGCTGCATTTTCGGCGTTGATTATGGTAAAATCTATATTGAATTCGCTTTTTATGGAGTCGATGTGGGATTTAACGGCTCTTCGTCCGTACCTTCCCACAACGTCTCCTATAAAGAGGATGTTTATTTTAGTTTGCATACTCTATAGCTCTGTTTTCCCTTATAACAACGACCTTAACCTGCCCGGTATATGATACTTTATCCGATATCTCCTTTGCTATGTCTCTGGCGAGCATCAGGCTTTGCGTATCGTCAACTATGTTGTGTTCCACTATAACTCTCAGCTCTCTTCCGGCTTGTATTGCGTATGACTCCTTAACTCCGTCTTTTGTCTTTGCTATATCTTCAAGCTCCTCAAGCCTTTTAATGTAATTTTCCAATTTTTCTCTTCTTGCACCGGGTCTCGCCGCACTTAAAGTATCTGCAATAGAGACTAAAATGCTTTCTATACAGGTCGGCTCGACTTCACCGTGGTGAGACATTATGGCATTAATTACACAACTGCTTTCCCCGTATTTTTTAGCCAATTCGGCTCCTATTTTTGTGTGTGAGCCTTCTATATCCTGGTCAACTGCTTTGCCTATATCGTGCAGCAGACCGGACCTTTTGGCAAGTTTTATATTAAGTCCAAGTTCTCCCGCCATTATGCCTGCAAGATAAGCAACCTCTATTGAGTGGGAAAGAACGTTCTGTGTATAGCTTGTTCTATATTTCAATAAACCGAGGTATTTGATTAATTCCGGATGGATGTTGCCTACATCGAGGTCAAAAACAATCTGCTTGGCTTCTTCCGCTGCTTCCTGATAGAGTTCCTCCCTTACCTTTTCAACAGTCTCTTCTATCCTTGCAGGATGTATTCTGCCGTCTTTAACCAATTTTTCCAAAGCTATTTTTGCAATCTCTCTTCTTAGAGGATTGAAACTTGAAATAACAACGACCTCCGGCGTATCGTCTATTATCAAATCCGTTCCGGTTTCTTTTTCAAACGACCTGATATTTCTGCCTTCTCTTCCTATTATTCTTCCTTTCATCTCGTCGTTAGGCAGCGTAACTGTCGAAACGGTTCTTTCGGCTATGTAGTTACTCGACATACGTTCTATGGTGGCGGAGAGTATTTCTTGAGACATCTTCTTGGATTCTTCTTTAAGCTCTTCCTCTATGCGTTTTATCTTTGAAGCCGCTTCCCTTTTGGCATCCGCCTCAATTATTCTGACAAGCTCTTCTTTTGCCTGCTCCTGCGACATATGGCTTATTTGTTCAAGTTTTTTCTTTTCCTGCTCTATAATTTGGTCTATCTCAACCATTTTGTTTTCAAGTTCTCTTTCTATCTTTGTTATATCTTCCTGCTTTTGGTTTATATTTTCGAGCTTTTCGTCTATATGCATCTGTTTTTTATCCAGACCGGCTTCCTTTGACTGAAGTCTTTTTTCCCAACTTTGCAGCTCTTTTTTTGACTCTTTTTCAAGCTGTTCTATTTCGTTTTTAGCCTTAATCATATACTCTTTTGCTTCTATCTCGGCTTGCTTTAGGATGTTGTCTTTTTCCTTTTGTGCATCTTTGATTATGCTTTCGGCATTTTGAGCTGCGTACTCTTTCTTTTTTACAACGAGTTGATTATAGAGGAATATTCCCGCCATAGCACCGAGAAATATTGACAATATAATCAACAAAATAATTACATAAATACTCATATTCTATCTCCTTAGTTTACAAACTATACTTCTTTTTTCACTTACAACGTAATCCACAGCTACATCGTGTTTTTCGTTATCGATTTTCTCCGTTATGCAGCAATCAAACGCTACACCTATCTTAATTCCTTTAAACTCCTTCAAAAATTTATCATAAAAGCCTTTGCCGTATCCGACTCTGTATCCTCTTTTGTCAAAAGCAATGCCCGGAACAACAACGGCATCGATTTCTTTTTTTGTTGTTTTCCTGCACATACCAAACGGCTCTTTTATGTTCTTAAAACCTTTTATAAAACCGTTTGTGCTTAAACACATATACATAGAATCTCTCTTAACCTTTGGAAAATAGGCAGAATAAAGATACAGGTTGGGATTTACTTCGTTGTTAAACGGCGAGTAGGAAGCGATTTTATCCTGCTTTTTTACAATATTTTTAATCTTTTTGGATATTATTAAACTCTTGTTCAGAATATATTTTTTATTTAAAGCGCTGCGCTCGTTTTTTAGCTTAGCCCTTAAGTTTACTTTATCCATGCTGCCCTCTTTGTTTATGGCGGATATATATAAAAAAATTACTTAATCCGTCAATATATATTAAAGACCCCAGAGCACCGTGTGCAGAATTTTTCCTAGAACCTAACAACGAAAGGTGGGAGCGTCATTAGGGCGACTGCACATCCTTTATTTTCGAAAAAGGCCCATCAGTCTAAAACCCTACAATCAGCCCCCCATTGTCAGGTGTTGGCTCTAAGGAAAAAAGTACATCACGGGTGCGCCAGGGTACACATTAACTACGGTCCGGGAATGTAAAGGTCTCCGTAAGGCCTTGAGGTCTTAGGCTGCACCTTTACGAACCCTTCGTCCATAACTCTATTATAGTCAATTTTAAAAATTTTGCAAAATTCTTTTACGTTTTTTGAGATGTTTTTTATGTCTTCTTTGCTCGGTTCTACCGTTTCGGCTTCACTCCAAAGCATATCCTCGTTGAGTTTTCCTCTGATAAATATGGCTCCGCCGTGCATACCCGTAGCAAGATAGTGCCCTGTGAGAGGTTTTTTCTTGCTTTGTGTCAATCCGAGCAGTATCAAGGTTCCCCCAGCCATATATTCACCCATAAAGGCTCCGCTGCACCCCCCTATCACAACCGTTGGGTTCATATCCTTATAGGCTTTCATATGGATGCAGGCTCTATATCCTGCATCTTTTTCCACATATATCGAACCGCCCCTCATACTATATGCAAGAACATCCCCCACACTGCCGTGGACTATTATCGTTCCGCCGTTCATTGTGTTTCCCACACCGTCTTGTGCATTGTCGTGAACAACTATTTTCGGTCCGTTCATAAAAGCACCCAGGTCGTTACCCGGAACACCGTTTATGGTTATCGTTATGTCCGGTTCCGATATCCCGCATCCTATGTAGTACTGCCCGCATACGTTATCCACAATCAAATCCCTTTTATGATTTCTTATGGCGTCTCTTATGGTTTCGTTCAGTTTTCTGTAGTAAATATCTTTAGCATCTATTTCATACATCTAAAGCTCCTTAATCTATCCGTAAACTTTTTTGTAAGCCTCTTCGTTAAGTTTGACTATTATCGGCTCACCGGCTTCAGGCATCCACACTTCATCAAGATTCTTTGCAACATACCTGATAGCCGACTCCTCGCTTGCCATAAAAACGGTGTTTCCTTTTCTTGCAGCAACAAGGGGTCTTAGTTTTATTCTGTCGTTGAGACCAAACATACCTCCTCTGAATCCCACTATGATTGAAAAAGGACCGTTTAACAAAGCCCCTCCGTAAATCATTCTCAATGTTGTATAGAGGTTACGCTTTTCATCATCCATTTTTTTTATCTCGCTCCAAAGAGGCGGCGAAAATATTTTTGCTACGAGTTCAAACGGCAAATTGTGTCTTCTTGCGAGTAAATCCAACAGATACGCTATAACCTCCGTATCTGTTTTTTGAGTACATTTGTATTCGTACATCTCAAGGTATCTTTTATTTGCACCATAGGACGATATTTCTCCGTTGTGCACTACAGACCACCCCAAAAGTGAAAACGGATGTGCTCCGCCCCACCAGCCGGGTGTATTTGTCGGGAAGCGGTTATGAGCTGTCCAGCAAAAAGCTTTGTATTCGTCAACTCTGAAGAAGTTCGCTATATCATCCGGAAACCCTACACCTTTAAACACGCCCATATTTTTACCGCTTGAAACGACAAAAGCACCGTCTATCTTTTCATTTATATACATAACGAGCTTGACTATAAACTCGTCTTCTTCGTCTGTTCTAAACTCTTCGCTTTCTACCTTTGTGCTCTGTTCCCTAGGTTTAACAAAATATACGAAGAAAATAGGTCTTTTCTTTTTTATGGGCCTTGTCGGCATACCGCCGTGCTGCTCGATATGCAGTTTTCTGTCGAGATACTCTTCGGTTATTTTTCTTGCCTGTTCGTCGTCATACATAATATGCAGCGCATAAAAATCCTTAAAGTCGGGATATATGCCGTATGCTGCAAAACCGGCGCCGAGACCGTTTCCTCTGTCCTTCATAAGTGTAATGGAATCAACAATATCTATGCCGGAAATTAAGGAGCCGTCGGTGTTGATAAAACCGGCGACACCGCACCCCGATATATCTTTAGAAAGTTCCATAAGCTCTCCCGTAATTATTTTATTTTTCTGTCAAAGCGCAAAATTCTAAACGCTTTGGAGAAGTATTGCCAACCGAAATCGCTGTTTAGGAATGTGTCTTTAAGCCACGACACATCAAACCTGTTTTGTATCATCCAGTTAAACATACCAGCCTTTTCTATATTCCCGACAAGAATCATTCCTATAAGTTTGTTGTCGTCTATGATAAATTTTCTGTATTCTCCATCCTTTTTTATTTTGAGTGTCTCCAGTTTATCGGTATCAACGATTCCCATAGATATAAAACTGACTTTTCCTATTGTAATGGAGTTTGTCGGAAAACCTCCGCTGTATTTGACATTCTCTCCTTCTATATTTAAGCCTGCGATTCTTCCCTGTCTTGCAGCCAGAGGCAGTATGGGGATGGGTCTTTTTTGAGAAATGACTATATCGTAGGCTTCCGTTACGTCTCCTGCCGCATAAATCGTGTCTATGTTTGTCTGCATATAGTCGTTAACGATTATACCCTTGTTTGTTTCTATACCGGATTCACTTGTAAATTCGAGATTCGGTTTTACACCCACAGAAACTATAACGGCATCGGTATCTATTGATTTGCCGCTTGATAAAACCGCTTTTTTAACCCTCTTGTCTCCGTCGAGTTTTACGACGGAATCGCCCAAAATCAACTTAACGCCCAAGCTTTTTAGTTCTTTGTGTATGTATTCTGCTCCCGTATCGTCCAATACGGGAAACAAAACCCTCTTCATCAACTCGACAAGCGTGACTTTAACCCCATGTTTGGCGAGTTTTTCGGCAATTTTACTGCCTATCAATCCGCCGCCGACAACAACACACTTTTTTATGTTTTTAAGGTCTTTTTTTAGCCTATCCGCCGCTTTTATATTTGTTAAGGTATGCACACCCTCAAGCTCCGTACCCTCCATTTTGGGTATAAAAGGTTTCCCGCCGGCTGTAATTATCAGCTTATCGTACGGTATTTTTTCATCGTTTTCTAATTTTACATACCTATTTTGGGATGAAATACCAACAACCTTTTTACCCAAAACGGTTGTTACCTTATTTTTTTCGTAAAAATTTCTGCTTCTGTAGTAAAATCTCTCATCCGACCTGCTTATATCTCCTACGACAAGATTCGGCAAAAGCGGGTGTGAGTATGCTCTGCTTTGCTCGTCTGAGACCACAACTACCTGTGATATTTTATCTTTTTCTCTTATTGCCTCTATCGCATTAACGCAAGCAACGGAATTTCCTATAATTACTATTTTCATCAATATTCCCCTTTTTAAACTTCTTCAAACATCAGAGCATTATTTGGACAGGCTTCAACACAAGCAGGGGTTTCTCTGTCGGGGCATAAATCGCACTTTGTTGACAATCCCCACACTTCCCTTCTTTCGTCTTTTTTTATAACACCGTAAGGGCAAGCCATAATGCACATCCAGCACCCCACGCATTTATCTTCGTTTACAACAACATAACCCCTCTCATCCCTGTGCATAGCGCCGGTTTGACAGGCTTCTATGCACGGCGCATCGTCGCAATGTCTGCACATAACCGAATACGAAAGCGGATAGTTAAACTCCGCAGAGCAGCGCGCTATGGGTTTTGTTTCCCTTTTAAAAGCCTTAATTATATCTTTTGATTGCGAGTGTTCCACTATGCAGGCAACCTCGCATAGGTGGCAGTAAACACAACTGTCTTCATATATTTTTACAATTTTCATCTGAAAATCTCCTTATTCGCCTGCGGGCAGGACACCGAGGATTTCCATCTCTTTCTCGGTTAGGTCGATGCCTCTTAAATTTAATCTGTTGCCTCTCAAAGATTCTATGGAGTTTATTCCCATAGCTCCCATAGTCTCTTTTATCTCCAAAGCCCAAACATCGAGCAGGTTAATCAGTCTTTGGCTTGCTATGTCGGGGTTTACTCTTTTTGATAAGTGGGGGTCTTGGGTTGTGATGCCCCAGGCACACTTTCCGGTGTGGCACTGCTGACACATAGTGCAGCCTATCGCCAGCAGAGCTGCCGTTCCTATATAAACGGCATCTGCTCCAAGGGCTATCGCTTTTACAACATCCATAGAGTTGCGTATTCCGCCGCTGGCTATTATCGATATATCCTGCCTGATGCCTTCGTCTCTTAAGCGTGTATCCACAACAGCCAAAGCCATCTCTATCGGAAGTCCTACGTTATCCCTGATGACCTGAGGTGAAGCGCCGGTTCCGCCTTTAAATCCGTCTATACAGATTATATCCGCTCCGGCTCTTGTTATTCCGCTTGCTATGGCTGCAACGTTATGTACGGCAGCTATTTTTACTATTATCGGTTTTGAGTATTCCGTAGCCTCTTTTAGAGCATAAATCAACTGTCTTAAATCTTCTATGGAGTAAACGTCGTGGTGTGGCGCCGGTGAGATGGCATCACTTCCTTGAGGCATCATTCTTGTTTCGGATATTGTTTCTGTGACCTTCTCTCCCGGAAGATGCCCTCCGATTCCGGGTTTTGCACCCTGACCTATTTTAATCTCTATTGCGCTTCCTACGTCGAGATAGGGTTTGTGAACTCCGAATCTTCCGCTTGCAACCTGAACAATGATGTTTCCTTGAAATTTGTAGTGGTCTTTGTTTAAGCCGCCTTCGCCGGAGTTGTAAAACGTACCTACGTGTTGAGCAGCCCTGCCCAGTGCTTCAACCACATTATAGCTTAAAGCACCGTAGCTCATAGCTGCAAACATTATGGGAACGTTGAGTTCCAACTGAGGTGAAATATCAATATCGGGTTTGCCATCTTTTAAATGTAGTGAATGGGGTTTTTTGCCGAGAAACGTTTTAAGCTCCATAGGTTCACGCAAGGGGTCAATAGACGGGTTTGTCACCTGCGAAGCGTTAAGGAGGAGGTGGTCCCAATATATTTTATAGGGTTTATCATTGCCCATTGAAACAACCGGCGTTCCCCCGAAAATCGCCCTCTTTTTCAAACTGTCAATATGAGAACCCCAACTGTAGTTATGTCTGTAGCTGTACCCCCTTGTTTCTACGGTTATTGCCTCTGTCGGGCAGATTGCCGCACATCTGTTGCAGCTAACGCAGTTGGCGTCCCAGTTCCATATCTTGTTCTCTTCTTCGTCGTAAAACGTGGCGTCAAAAGAGCACTGTTCCACGCAAGCCTTGCACCTGATACACCTGTCGTCGTCTCTTATGACTTTAAACGCCGGCGGTGTATAATTTTTAAGATTTTTCATCCATTTCACTTCTATTCTCCTTAAAAAAGTTATAGTATGGTCTGCTATGATATAAAAAGAGTATAGTATTGTCAATACTCAGGCATAACTTAATTATCGGTTGACATTTTGATGCAATCTGAGTATTAAGTTACTAGATTCAATATATAAGTTTGCAAGGAGGAGATTTATGTCTTTTAGGAAGGTTAGTAAAGATGAGTGGAGAGAGCTGGCAAAAAAGGAGCTAAAAGGCAGAGAAATAGAAACTTTAATCTGGAAATCGCCAGAGGGTATTGATATACAGCCCCTATACACGGCACAAGATTTGGAAAAACTGGAGTATGTCGATACGTTTCCGGGTTTTCCTCCGTTTATCAGAGGTCCGAAAGCTACAATGTATGCGGGGAGACCTTGGACAATAAGGCAGTATGCCGGATTTTCAACGGCGGAAGAGTCGAATGCTTTTTATAAAAGAAACCTTGCGCAGGGTCAGCAGGGCTTATCAGTTGCTTTCGATTTGGCAACGCACAGAGGGTATGATTCAGACCATCCGAGGGTTGTGGGTGATGTTGGCAAAGCGGGTGTTGCCATAGACTCTGTGGAGGATATGAAGATACTCTTCGATGGAATTCCTTTGGATAAAGTTTCCGTTTCTATGACTATGAACGGTGCCGTTTTACCGATTATGGCGGGCTACATAGTGGCAGCTCAAGAACAGGGAGTAAAGCGGGAGAAGCTGGCTGGCACCATACAAAACGACATACTCAAGGAGTTTATGGTTAGAAACACCTATATCTATCCACCTCAGCCTTCTATGAGAATTATTGCCGACATCATAGAATATACAAGCAAATATATGCCTAAATTTAACTCTATCAGTATCAGCGGATACCACATACAGGAAGCCGGTGCAAACGCCACACTTGAACTTGCATTTACTTTGGCAGACGGGCTTGAGTATGTTAAAACCGCACTTTCAAAGGGGCTTGATATAGACTCATTTGCTCCGAGGCTCTCCTTTTTCTTCGGAATAGGTATGAACTTTTTTATGGAGATAGCCAAATTGAGAGCGGCAAGATTTCTATGGGCTGATTTAATAAGCAAGTTCAATCCGAAAAATCCGCGCTCTATGGCTTTAAGAACGCACTGCCAGACATCGGGATGGAGTCTTGCGGCACAACAGCCCTACAACAACATAATAAGAACCACAATAGAGGCTATGGCTGCCGTTTTGGGAGGAACACAGTCTCTTCATACAAATGCTCTGGATGAGGCTATTGCTCTTCCTACCGATTTTTCCGCACGAATTGCAAGAAACACACAGATAATTTTACAAGAAGAAAGCCAGGTTTGCAGAACAGTTGACCCGATGGCAGGTTCGTACTATATAGAATCCCTAACCCACGCTTTAATAAACGAGGCTTCAAAAATATTGAAGGAGATAGATGAACTCGGAGGTATGACAAAGGCTATAGAAACCGGTATGCCGAAATTGAGAATCGAGGAGTCTGCCGCAAAAAGACAGGCTTTGATAGATAATAAAGAGTACGTAATCGTTGGTGTTAATAAGTATGTTATACCCGAAGAGGAGGACGAGCCGGTTGATGTGCTGGATATAGACAACACGGCGGTAAGAGAGAAGCAGATTGCACGCCTAAAGAAGATAAAATCTCAAAGAGACAGCAAAAAAGTGGAAGAAGCGCTGGAAAAATTAACAAAAGCGGCAAAAACAGGAGATGGGAATCTCCTTGAATTGAGTGTTGAGGCTGCAAGACTAAGAGCCACCGTCGGAGAAATTTCTTACGCTTTGGAGAAGGTTTACGGAAGGTATCAACCGGAAATTAAGCTGGTGTCGGGTGCATACGGGAGTATGCTTGAACATAACGAGGAGTTTAATGAGGTAAAAAGAGAGGTTGAAGAGTTTGAAAAAAGAGAGGGCAGAAGACCGAGAATATTGATTGCCAAAATGGGGCAGGACGGTCACGACAGAGGCGCAAAGGTTGTTGCAACCGCCTATGCCGATATGGGTTTTGATGTTGATGTAGGACCTCTGTTCCAAACGCCGGATGAGGCTGCTAAGATGGCGGTTGAAAACGATGTTCATGCCATAGGTGCATCTTCTCTTGCAGCCGGGCACAAAACGCTTGTTCCGCAGTTGATAGAAGAGCTTAAAAAACTTGCGGCAGACGATGATATAATTGTTTTTGCAGGGGGAGTTATACCCAAAAAAGACTATGAGTTTCTGTATAAATCCGGTGTTGCCGCAATATTCGGACCGGGTACGTCATTAATAGAGTCTGCAAAGGAGACACTCAAAGCAATAAACGAGAAGCGTACGCCGAGAAAGATTCTACAAAAATGAACATAGAAGAGTTGATAAACAAAATACTGCAGAAAGACAGAAGAGCGCTTGCAAAAGCCATAACATTGATAGAAAGCAAAAATTATGAGCATAAAAAGCAGGCAAAAATGCTTCTTGAGGGTATTTTGCCTCATTCCGGTAACTCCGTCAGAATAGGAATAAGCGGCGTTCCCGGAGTCGGAAAAAGCACGTTTATAGAAGCCTTCGGTATGTTTTTGATAGAGCTTGGATACAAGGTTGCCGTGTTGGCTATTGACCCTACCTCGCATATTACCGGCGGTTCTATCTTGGGAGACAAAACAAGGATGGAGATTTTGTCCCGCCAAAAGAACGCTTTTATTAGACCTTCACCTTCTGGCGATTCTTTGGGCGGTGTGGCAAGGAAAACAAGGGAGAGTATATTTTTGTGCGAAGCCGGCGGTTACAATATTATAATTATTGAAACCCTCGGCGTGGGGCAGTCGGAGATAGCCGTAGCCTCTATGGTAGATTTCTTTGTTTTGATGCAGTTACCAAACGCCGGGGATGAGCTGCAGGGCATAAAAAGGGGTATTATGGAGGTTGCAAACGCAGTTCTAATTAACAAGGCTGACGGGGATAATTATCAGCGTGCGCTTTTGTCTAAAAAGCAAATAGAAAATGCCATAAGCATCTTAAAACCGATGGAAAACAGCGTGAATATTCCCGTTTTATTGGCAAGTGCAAAGGAAAAAAGGGGTATTAAGGAGTTGTGGAATATTATAAGAGAGTATGTTAAAATTTCAAAAGAAAGCGGTCTTTTTGAGCAGAAAAGAAAGAAACAGGCAAAAGAGTGGATGTGGAGTGTGGTAAGAGACGGGCTGAAAGATATGTTGTTTGAGAATAAACAGGTTAAAAATATTTCAAAAGAGATGGAAAACGCCGTTGAAAATAGGGTTACGACGCCCTCTTTGGCGGCGGAAAAAATTTTACAAACATTTAAAAAATACGGATGTTAGGAGGATTTATGGTTGTTGTAAAGAAGTTGTTGATTTTGCTTATCGTTGCGGTCTT
The DNA here is from genome assembly GCA_027035575.1 of Desulfurellales bacterium. Classification (GTDB taxonomy): domain Bacteria; phylum Campylobacterota_A; class Desulfurellia; order Desulfurellales; family Hippeaceae; genus S144-51. The sequence continues at coordinate 12,958 of JALVUQ010000053.1, forward strand.
TAGTGTTTCTATGCTCTCTTCTTGTGCTACGGAGTCTGAAAATGTTGCTCTCGGAACGGCTGCGGGAGCAGGTATTGGCGCTGCTGTTTCACATAATAAGTGGAAAGGTGTTGTTATAGGCGGTATCTTGGGTGCAATTGCCGGAGAAGCTATGCATCAAATTCAACAAAGAGCTATAAATCAGGCTATAAACAACCAAAGACCTGTGGCATATCAAAGACAGACAAACAACGGCGGATGGCAGAGAGTTGAAGCCGAACCCGTAGGGGCACCTGTAGTCAACCCTAACGAACATACAAAATGTCAGAAGGTTCACGTAAGAGAGATAGTTAACGGCAAGGTCGTTAAGGATACGATTAAAGAGGTATGCAGAGGATATAAAGAGACAAATACATATTGATTTAAGAGGTTTATATGCTTACTCAAATAGACCATATAGGTGTCGCAGTAAAGGATTTGGATAAGGCAGTTGCGTTTTATAGGGATGTTTTGGGGTTGAAATTTCTCGAAAAAGAGGAGGTGACATCTCAAAAGGTCAGGGTGGCAAAATTTGATTTAAACGGTGTTCATATAGAATTTTTAGAGCCAACCTCAAAAGATAGCCCGATAGCCAAGTTTATCGAAAAAAAGGGTGAGGGAATTCACCATATAGCCTATAGAACGGACGATGTTGCAGATGAGATAGAAAGCCTTAAAAGAAAAAACGTTAAGCTTATAAACGAACATCCGGTTGAGGGTTCGGGCAATACGAAAATAGCGTTTGTTCATCCCAAATCGAGTATGGTTTTAACGGAACTTGTGCAAAAAGGAGAGTAGTTTTATGTCTGAAAAGCCACTAAGGGTAGTTGTCATAGGCGGAGACGCCGCCGGAATGAGTGCGGCAAGTCAAGTAAAACGCAGAATCAAAACGGCTGAAGTCACGGTTTTGGAAAAAACGGAAGACGTATCTTACGGTGCGTGCGGAATGCCTTACAATATCGGATTCAGAGGAGACATAAACGACCTTGTTGTTATGAGAGCAAAGGATTTCAAAGAAAAAAGAGGCATAGACGTACGCCTTTTAAGCGAGGCTGTCGGGATTGAAGAGACAAAAAACAGGGTTGTTGTAAAAAGCCTTGCATCGTCGAGGGAGTATGACATTGAATATGACTATCTTGTTATAGCAACCGGGGCAAAAGCATTGACTCCACCGATAGAAGGTGTGCAAAATCGCGGTGTATTTACGCTTAAAACGCTCAATGACGCCAGAATTATGAAGGAATATATCGATGAAAAAAAACCTAAAAGGTGTGTATTGATTGGCGGTGGTTTTATAAACCTTGAGATGGCAGAAAATTTCAGAAGATTGGGCATTGAAGAGATAACGATACTAAAAAGAAGAGAAGCGCTTATGCCGGAGTATGAAGAAGAGATAGATATGATGGCTAAAGAGGAGTTGAAGAAAAACGGGGTCAATCTTGTAACCGGCATAGAGCTTAAAAAGATAGATGAATCTTTGAGCGTTGAGACAAATAAAGGTGTGTTTGAGTCGGACATAATCAACATAGCCATAGGTGTTAAACCGAACACGGAGTTTTTAAGCAGCACCCGTATCAAAACGAATGAAAACGGTGCTATAGACGTTGACAGGTATTTTAAAACAAATATTGACAACATATATTCAGGCGGCGATTGTGCTCTTATATACAACAGAATTTTAAAGAGAAACTCATATATTCCGCGAGGAAACAACGCAAACAAAGCCGGTAAGATTGCAGGGGCAAACATAGCCGGTGCAAACGAAGAGTTTGCCGGCGTTGTAGGAACGAGTGCATTTAAGTGTTTTGAATCAACAATAGGAAAAACAGGGCTGTCGCTAAAAGAGGCTCAAAACGAGGGTTATGATGCCTTTAAAACGGTAATAAGCGCACAGACAAGGGCACACGGTTATCCCTACCAGGGCACCATCACGGTTATTTTTATAACCCAAAAGAAGACGGGCAGGCTGCTCGGGGCTCAGATGATTGGAGATGAGACAGTTGCTCTAAGGATAGATGTTATGGCAGCCGCACTTTATTCCGATATGACCATAAAGGATATTCAAGGGCTTGACTTGGTTTATTCTCCGCCCTTTGCTCCTGTTTGGGACCCGATACTGGTTTGTGCCAATCAGGCTGTAAAGAAGGTTTGAGTATGAAATATAAAAGCACCCGCGGTGGCGTTGATAATCTACCCTTCACAGAAGCGTTTTTAATGGGACTTGCAACAGACGGCGGTCTTATTGTGCCTGAGCATATTCCAAATGCGGATATTAAAAAACTTAAAGGGTTGCCGTATAAGCAGCTTGCATTTGAGATATTCAAGCTTTTTATCGATGATATCGAAGATAATGACCTAAAGAGACTTATAGACAAAAGCTACGCATCGTTCGATACACCTGAAATTGCTCCTGTTGTTAAAAAAGACGGGGTTTACATACTTGAGCTTTTTCACGGTCCTACATTTGCTTTTAAGGATATTGCCCTTCAATTTCTGGGCAATCTGTTTGAGTATGCTTTGAATAGAAGAAACTTGAGTATGAATATTCTCGGAGCAACAAGCGGTGATACGGGCAGCGCAGCCATATACGGTTTAAAGGGCAAAAGGAACGTAAATATATTTATCCTGCACCCTTTCAACAAGGTAAGCGAAATTCAAGAACTGCAGATGACAACGGTTGAAGAGGACAATGTTTACAATATTGCAATAAAAGGAACGTTTGACGACTGCCAGTATATCGTAAAATCCATATTTAGCGATTTGGAATTTAAAACAAAACATAACCTCGGTGCTGTGAATTCCATAAATTGGGCAAGAATTTTGGCTCAAATTGTCTATTATTTTTATGCGTATTTTAAAGTTGAAACGGACAATTTGTATTTTAGCGTTCCTACGGGTAATTTCGGTGATATTTTTGCCGGATACGTAGCAAAGAGAATGGGTTTGCCAATTAAAAAATTGATACTTGCGACAAATTCCAACGATATTTTATACCGCTTTGTTAATTTCGGAGACTACAGTATTAAAGGCGTTGTGCAAACTATGTCGCCATCTATGGATATACAGGTGTCAAGCAATCTTGAAAGGTATTTGTACTATCTGTTTGATGAAGATGTTGATAAAGTTAAAGAGTCTATGGAGAGATTTTTAAGACAAAAAAGCCTTTTATTTAATGAAAGATTACTTGAAAAAATCAGAGACGATTTTGAGTCTTATACTGCAAGCGAACAGGATACGCTTGATACGATTAAGGATATGTATGAAAAAACCGGTTATGTGATAGACCCGCATACGGCTACAGGTGTTTATGCCGCACTTAAATCCAATCACAGGGATGTTATATGCTTATCGACAGCCCACCCGGCGAAGTTTCCGAAAGCGATACGAAAAGCTATCGGCAGACTGCCTGAAGAGCCGAAGACGATAAGGGAATTAAAACACAAAAGTAAGAAAATGAGTGTATTGGACAACAGCATTTCTTCCGTCAAGGGATTTATTGAAAAAAGTTTAAAAAAAGAGGGTTAAAACGGTTATTTTTTGTTGACAAAGCAAGAAGGAATATGTATTATCACTCTTGCCTTTTTTAGAGTGGGTCGTTAGCTCAGTCGGTAGAGCAGTAGCCTTTTAAGCTATTGGCCGCAGGTTCGATTCCTGCACGACCCACCATTTAAGCGTCCCCATCGTCTAGTCGGCCAAGGACACCGCCCTTTCACGGCGGTAACGTGGGTTCAAATCCCGCTGGGGACGCCATTAAGAATGGAGGTATAGTATGACTAAAGCGGAGCTTATCGAAAAGGTTGCCAAAAAAGTGGGAGCCACAAAGACAGAGACAAAAAAAATCATTGATGTTGCAGTAGAAGAGATTATGGAAAGCGTCGCGGCAGGTGAAAAAGTTGGTTTTGCCGGATTCGGCACATTCTATGTCAGCAAAAGGTCTGCAAGGGTTGGTAGAAACCCGAGGACAGGTGAAAAACTCACAATAGCAGAGTTCAATTTGCCGAGCTTTAAGTGCGGAAAAGTTTTTAAAGAAAAGGTCAACAAGTAGTTTCTCTTATAGGATAGGGCGCATAGCTCAGCTGGAAGAGCACCTGCCTTACAAGCAGGGGGTCGTAGGTTCAAGTCCTGCTGCGCCCACCATCTCGGAGCCGTAGTTCAGTTGGTTAGAACGCTGGCCTGTCACGCCAGAGGTCGCGAGTTCGAGTCTCGTCGGCTCCGCCATTAATTTTATATGTTATCTTCTTGCGTTCTCAGTATAGGAAAAGAGATTGTCAACGGAAGTATAAACGACACAAACTCATTCTATCTATCTTCACAATTAACCTCAATAGGTATTTATAATCGTTACATAGTTGCGGTTGATGACGACGAAATAGATATTACTGAAAACTTTTTATACTGTTTAAGTAGAGTTAACATAATCATTACAACCGGCGGATTGGGACCTACCTTTGATGATATTACCGTTGCGTCTATAGCCAAGGCTTTAAAAAGAAAGATGGTTTTAAGCGAAAATGCCTATAAAAAGATAGAAGCATTTTACGAAAGGCTGTTTGAAGAAAGCAGAATTCCCTCTAAAGGTATGAATGTTAAAAGAAAAAAAATGGCGTATGTCCCTGAAAACTCCATAGAGCTTGAAAACAGCGTCGGGGCGGCGCCCGGCGTGTATATAAAAGAAAAAAACAAACATATATTTTGCCTTCCCGGTGTTCCGAAAGAGATGAAGAGTATGTTCGAGTCGGGTGTTTTACCTGTTTTGAAAGGTATGTCTGAGGGAGTAACCATTAGCAGGACGTACGAGTTTGAAATAAATGACGAAACAGTTCTGACTCAAGCTGTGGATGCGGTTATGGCAAGGGATGTGTATATAAAGTCGCTTCCTGCGGGATTTGATTCCAAGACAATGGGTGTGCGGTTTACGGTAAGCGGAAAAAACGAGTCGGAGTGTTTGAAAAAAATTGAAGCGGCTAAAAATAACCTTGAAAGAATTCTCTATGAGTTTAAATAAATTATTTTTTTCTCTCTTTTTTGTTCTGCTGTTTTTTTGCGTAAATTCAAAAGCAGGAAATCTTTATAAAAATTTTGAAGCCAAATATTCACTGGAGTTCAGTTCGATGACAGTGGCAAAGGGTGTTTTATATGGAAAACTGTTGGACAACAATACATATGGCATCAGCTTTGAAGGTGCGACAACGCCCTTTATCAGCTTTTTTTATAGCTTGAAAGAGACCATCAAAGGTAACGTAAATCTGGGCAGTACGCAAAAGGATATATTTTATGAGAGTATTGAAAAAAGACCCAAAAAGACAAAAATAATATACGCCAAATTTTTGGATAATAAGACAGCCGATGTTACAGTAATAAAAAATCATCACAAAAAAGCATATTTGTTAAAATCCCAAAACGGTCTGTTTTCACCGCTTTCTTTGTATCTCTTTTTTATGTCAAACAAGATTGAGATGAATAAAACATATGTAAGGGATGTTGTTGTAACCAAACATTTGTACAAGGTTGCCATAACAATACTGAAAAAAACCACGATTAATCTGGATAAACTCGGTCGAAAAAAAGGCAAGAGGGATGCTTTGGAGGTTGAGTTAAGATTTTATAAGGTTGAAAAAAACGGCTCCGTTACCAAGTATAAAAAGGTTAAAAAAGTGATTGCCTGGATTTCTACCAAACCTCCGCTTATTCCTATTCTTATAAAGTCCTGGAACTTTATCGGTTTTTTTAGTGCAAGGCTTACCGATTTGAAGGTTTTGCATTAATCTATTTACCTGCTTCTTTATTGTTTATAGCTGAATTATCGGGAATAATTACAATAAAACGGTTTCCGCCTATCCGGTTTTGTTCGAGTTTAACAACTCCTTTGTACAGAAAAGAGATGTGCTTTACTATGGATAATCCCAACCCGGAACCGGATTTTTGTTTGTTTCTCGATTTGGAGCAGGTGTAAAATCGCTCGAAAATTCTTTCTCTCTCCTTTTCTTCGATTACCGGTCCTTCATCGTCAACAACTATGTGTATTTTTGAATTTGGCTTTTCTATTTTAACATACACACTGTTTCCTTTTGAGTACTTGATTGCATTATCAATCAGATTTGTCAAAACACTCATAAGATGTTCCCTTATAATTTTTATCTTTTTTTCTGTGAAATCAAAGTGAATATCTTTTTTTGAGTTTTTGTAAAGCTCCTGAAGTTCTTGTTTTACAGCCTCCAAATCGACTTCATCTTTGTTTTGTCTCATTGCGAAATTTTCAAGCCTGTGAAGCTCTATTATGTCATTCAAAAGGCTGCTTAATCTTATAGAGCTTTCGTATATTTTTTTTATGAATTCCATTTGAGTTTTGCTGTCCAAATCGTCATTAATCAGCAGCGTTTCGGCATAAGCCGACAGTGAAGAGATAGGAGTTTTTAACTCGTGAGAAATATTGCCTACGAGTTCCGACTTGAAATATTCGTATTGAATTTTCTCTTCAATATCGTCAAACACAACAAGAAGATATTCATCTAAATTTTTGCAGTAAACTTTGTAGTTTCTGTCCTTGATTTTAACTATTGCATCTTCTCTTTTTTCTAAAATTTCAGAAAAGGCTGCCAATATTTCGTGGTCTTTGATACTTGACAAGATGTTTTTGTTTGCTTCTGGTTTCATACTGAACATAGAGTTAAACTTAGCATTTGAGTGAATGTACGACAGTTTGTCCGATAACAGTACAACCCCTTCTTCTATAAACTCAAATATGTTGTCGAGTTTTTGTTTCTCAAGCTCTACCTCTTTCTGTTTGTTTTCCATAGCTTTGTAGATGTCGTATATCAGGGCTGCCGCTTTGGATAGGTTTTCATCCTTAAATTTTGGGAAGTGTATGTTTTTTCCGTTTTTTATCGCATCGACTATATAGTTTAATTTTTGTACGGGGAATGATAGTTTTCTTGCAATTAGAGCCGAAATGATTGTTATCATAAACAGCGTCAAGAAAAATATGATATAAAGCCCGCTTTCAAATCTTTTTTTGACTTTTTTGATATATGTCAAAGGATAGCTTATTCTCAAAATGTTACCGTTTGGTAAAATCTTTGCATAATATAACATAAACATCTTTTTTGTCTTGCTGAACCGTTTGGAAAAACCGTTTCCGTTTTTAAACGCTTTTTGCACCTCCGGTCTGTATTTGTGATTTTCGAGTTTATCTATCTCTTTAAAGGGTATGGAAGAGTCAAAAATTACCCTGCCGTTTGGTTTTATGAGTGTGATTCTTAGAAATGTTTTTTTGTATATATTCGAATAGAGCTTGTACAGTTTTTTCCTGTTTGGATTTTTACTCATAAAGTCGTGTTTTATCATCTCGAATTTGGCTTTGGTGTCGGTTTTTATATATTGTTCAAAAGATGAATCCATACTGTTTTGAAGTAAAGTGTAACTTATGAGAAATACAATCAATATGGGCAGCAGTATCAAGGTAAGCGTTTTGAAAAATAGTTTCACTCTATCTTGTAACCAACCTTAGGAACGGACTTTATCTTAAATTCGGCATTGTTGAGTTTTTTTCTCAAAGATGATATGTGGGCGTCAACGGTTCTTGTGTATATCTCCGAATCATAACCCCAGATATTGCTTAAAAATTGATTTCTTGTAAACACCATCTTCGGATGCTTCATTAAGAACACAAGCAGCTCAAATTCCGTGTGGGTTAGAACAATTTCTTTATCATCAACAAAAACCTTGCGGCTGTTCATATCTATCTCGACATTTAAATAGGCTATTCTATCGCTGTTTTTTTGCGTTCTTTTTAACAGCACATCTATTTTTGAAAGGAGTATCTTTATGCTGAACGGCTTCGTAAGGTAATCGTCGGCTCCTGATTTTAAAAGCTCCACAACCTTATCTTCTCCGTCTTTGGCGGATATTATGATTATAGGTACGGATGCGGTTTTTGCTTTTGATTTTACTATATTTACAAAATCTTCCCCCTTTAATCCCGGCAGCATCAAGTCTGCTATGATTACATCGGGTATAACCTCTTCCATATATATCAATGCGTCGTTTGCGTTTTCCGTATCAAAAACAGTATGCGAGTTTTTCTTTAAGTTGAAGGCAACTATCTCTCTTAGTGCGTTGTCGTCTTCAATCAGAACTATTTTCGCCATTTCCCAAAATCTCTTTGACATTATCGAAGTATGTGTGTTTTATGCTCTTCCCCGTTTCTTTAAAATATACAAACTCGCAGATGTTTGTGGCGTGGTCGGCTATCCTTTCTATATTTCTGACAACATATATTAAAGATACGCCGTCTTTTGCCATCTGCGGGTTTGCAGATATGTGGTTTGCCGCTTTTGTTATTATCTTTTTGTTCATCTTGTCTATGTAATCGTCCCTTTTTATCGTTTGCAGAGCCAACTTCACATCGTTATTGAAAAACGATTTCAATGAATTTTCCACCATATCGTATGCAGCATTTGCCATACTGTTTATATCGTCTTGGAAGTTTTTTTGCACGGGATAGCTTAAATGTTTGACCTGTTTTGCTATATTGACACAAGAATCTCCTATTCTCTCCAAATCAACGGTAACCCTCAAAGCCGAGATGACAAATCTCAAATCAAAGGCTCTCGGATTGTACATAGCAAGTATTTTAAAACACATATCTTCTATTTCATTGTCCAATTTATCCACCTCTCCGTCTTTTGCAATAACATTTTTAGCCAAATCTCTGTCGGTATTAAGGAGAGCTTTTATGGAATCTTTAAGCATTATTTGCGACACGCCAGCCATTTGTGCAAGCGAATATCTAACCTTTTCAAGTTTTTCTTCAAGCATTTTCATAAATAAAACTCCTACCCGAACTTCCCGGTTATATAATCCTCAGTTTGCTTACTTTTCGGTCTTGTAAAAAATTCTTCCGTTTTATTAAACTCAATAAGCCTTCCAAGATAAAAAAATGCCGTAAAATCGGACACTCTTGCGGCTTGCTGCATATTGTGCGTAACAACTATTATAGTTGTTATCTTTTTTAATGCAATCATTAATTCTTCGATTTTAGAGGTTGCTATAGGGTCTAAAGCGCTTGTAGGCTCATCAAACAGCAGTATATCCGGCTCAACAGCCAAAGCCCGTGCTATTACAAGTCTCTGCTGCTGACCCCCCGATAATCCGCTTGAGCTTGCCGACAGCCTATCTTTTACCTCCTCCCACAAGGCGGCTTTTATCAGTGCATCCTCAACCCTGTCAGATAGTTCCGCTCTGTTTTTTATGCCTTTGAGTCTGAGTCCGTAAGCGACATTATCAAATATAGACATAGGAAAGGGGGTAGGTGATTGAAAGACCATTCCTATCTTTGAGCGCAGTTTAATGCTGTCTTTAATTTTAAGAATGTCCGTATTGTTGTATAAAATTTCGCCTTCGTATCTGTTGCCTTTGTATAAATCGTGCATCCTGTTGAAACATCTCAAAAAGGTTGTTTTTCCGCACCCCGAAGGTCCTATCAAAGCCGTTACGCAATTTTTTTCTATGTTCATATCTATATCAAACAACACCTGCTTTTTACCGTAATAAAAATTTAGTTTTTTAACCTTCAGGATGTATTCATCCATTCTTTGAGTACCTCCATTTTACAAGAATTCTGCTTATTATTGTTAATATTAAAATAAAAGCCGTTATGACAAAAGATGCAGCCCAAGCCATAGTGTGCCAGTTGTCATAAGGACCCATTGCGTATCTATATATTGTTACGGTCAATGATGCCATCGGCTGTGTTAGGTTGCAGCTCAAGAATGAGTTATTTAAAGATGTAAAAAGCAAAGGAGCGGTTTCTCCGGCTATTCTTGCAATCGAGAGTATTGTTCCGGTTAAAAGCCCTGTTAATGCACTTTTATAGACTATCTGAAATATTACTTTGTAGTAGGGCGTTCCCAAGGCAAAAGCGGCTTCTCTTAAATTCCATGGGACGAGTTTCAGCATATTTTCGGTTGTTTTTAGCATAACGGGAATCATAATGATAGCTAAAGCAAAAGAGCCCGCCAAAGCACTGAAGTGCCCCATAGGCTTTACAACAACGGCATAAACAAATGTGCCGACCACAATTGAGGGAATGCTTGTGGCAAGGTCGGAGAGCATACTTATGAATTTGGCGCTTTTTGAGTTGCGTCCGTATTCTGCTATGTATGTACCGCCCAAAAGCCCTATGGGAATACCTATTAAAACGGCAATGGAAACGATTATCAACTGACCTATGAAAGCCGGTTTCATACCGCCTCCCGGTAAACCCGGAGGTACGAAATCATCTACAAACAAAGACCAGTTTATGGAGGCTGCGCCTTTTATCAACAAATCGCTTAAAATAAACACAAGCCAAAAAAGACCCAAAATTGCCGTAAACGTGCTGATAAAGATAAATATCTTGCTGACAAGTTCCCTTTTTTTAAGATTATCCATTTTTATTAGTCCTCAATATCATATATTTTGCAATTGCAAGTATGACAAAACTGGAAACAAATAAAATCAAGGCAAGATAAAACAGCGAAGACATATAAATTTTGGAGTCTGCTTCCGTGAACTCGTTAGCTAAGGTTACGGGAATTGTGGATGACGCTCCAAGCAGAGACAGAACGATTTCGTGTTTGTTTCCGAGAACAAATGCCACAGCCATTGTTTCACCTATAGCCCTTCCTATGCCCAAAATCATTCCGCCGTACATACCGGTTTTCGAGTAGGGAAGAACTATATTTTTTATGACCTCCCACTTTGTGGAGCCTATGCCGTATGCCGATTCTATGAGGTTGTCGGGTACGAGTTCAAAACTGTCTCTTGCCACACTTGTAATGAACGGAATAATCATTATGCTTAAAATCAAAGAAGCTGTTAATAAGTCTATACCTATGGGTGTTCCTTTAAATATAATTCCAACCAAAGGGAGTTTGCCTATGGTTTTCTGCAAAAAAGGCTCTATGTAGTTTGACATTATGGGAGCCAAAACAAACAGCCCCCACATACCGTATATTATGCTTGGTATTGATGCCAAAAGCTCAATGGCTCCGCTTATTATTCCCTTTATTTTTTTAGGGCATATTTGCGTAATGAATATTGCTATTCCGATTGATACCGGCGCTGCAAAAATAAGAGAAAGGACGGTTGTGACCACCGTTCCGTATATCGGAGCAGCTCCGCCGAAAATCTGCTTCACAGGGTCCCAAGTGCTTGTTGTGATAAACCTAAAAAAACCGAATTTGTTGAAGGCGTCCGCAGACTCAAAGCTTAACGATACAAGAATGGATAGAATCAACACGGGCACAAAATAGGCTGCAAACATTGTAACAAACAGGGTTATTTTGTTTTTAAGCTCAAAAGAATTGCTTTTTGTACCTTCCTTTTTCATACCGTTTGCTTTTTATACTTACGCTGTTTAAAAAATATGGTAGAGTTGTAAAATTTATGTAAAGACTAAAGGTAAGTACAAATAATGTAAAGAAACTCAAATTTCTTATTTATTGGCAAAACCCGATTTTATTACAATTTAGTTTGTGACGGTTTATAATAAAAGCCTAGGTTGTCTATAAATTTTTATATAGCTTTTCTTGTTTTTCAACATTGCCAATTTTACGGCAAGATTAGACTGTTTTAAACGAATTTGGTTTATAAAAATTTGTTATACAAGAGGCTTTTAGCGAAATTTCCTTTAGTTTTAGTGTATTTTCTTAATTTGTTTTAACAGAATAAAGAAGTTTGACAAATGGCTCAACTTTTATTAACTTGAACGGGTAGAAAAAAAGGAGTCGGTATGTTATCTGTCGGAAGCTCTGAGCTTATTGTCATACTCGTTATAGCCTTGGTTGTGGTGGGTCCAAAAAGGCTGCCGGAGGTATTAAGAGGATTTGCAAAGGTTTATAAGAGTTTTATGGATGCGATAAATGAGGCGAAAAAAGAGATAGAAGAAGATATAGACGAGGTTAACATTAAAAAAGATATGGAAGAAAAGTGGAAAGAAATCTTGGACGAAGATGAAAAAGAGAAATAGAAAAGACCCCAACAATATGACGCTCCTTGAGCATATAGAGGAGCTTCGGATACGATTGCTGTGGATTGTCGGCGGTATTATCGTAGGTGTTTTGGCTTCCGTGTCTTATTCGGAACAGATTGTCAACATAGCGATAGCACCGCTTCAAAAGGCTCTGCCGCACGGAAGTAAAATCATTTTCACAGGTGTTACGGAAGCCTTTTGGGTCAGGCTTGAGTCGGCTCTGGTTGCAGGCATAATAATAACGATACCCTTTACGTTTTATCAAATTTGGCTTTTTATCAAGCCCGGTCTGGAAGAAAGAGAAAAAAAGTTTGCAATCCCGTTTGTTTTCTTTTTTACTCTCTTTTTTATGTCCGGTGTGATTTTTGCATACAAGGTAGTTTTACCCATCGGTTTTTCCTTTCTTTTGAGATACGGCGGTAAAGAGCTGTCTGCAATGCCGAGCATTAAACAATATATGTCGCTTTTTTTGCGTATGTTGACGGCTTTCGGATTGGTGTTCGAGCTGCCTATCGTTACGTTTATTTTATCGAGGATGGGAATGATAAATGCAAAAGATTTGATAAAGAAATCCGATTATGCGCTGCTTGTCATTTTTATAGTGGCAGCCGTTTTAACACCGCCGGATGTTTTCACTCAATTTCTTATGGCAGGACCGTTAATTCTGCTGTATATAATTAGCATAGTTATAGCTTATCTGTTCTCAACCAAGAAATGATAGTATCAAGCGCTATTTTGGTATTTATATTCGGGCTTGTTGTCGGCAGTTTCCTCAATGTGTGCATCTATAGAATTCCAATCGGAAAGTCTGTTGTTTATCCGCCTTCGTCTTGCCCGAACTGCAATATGAAAATTAAGTGGTACGACAACATACCTGTTTTGAGCTATATAGTACTAAAGGGTAAATGCAGGTACTGCAAGCATCCTATATCACCCGTATATCCTGCTGTTGAGCTTCTGAGCGGTTTCATCGCCTTAGCTCTTTTTTTTAAATACGGCTACTCTTTTGAGTTTGCCATTTTTTTGATTTTCTCTTATATGTTGATTGTCGGAAGCTTTATAGACAGTAAATATTACATAATTCCAGATAGGATCAGCATAGGGCTTATAGTGCTCGGCATAGTTTTTTCATATTTTTTGAAGCTTGGGATAAAAGGCTCTCTAATAGGCGCTGTGTCGGGTTTTATAGTTCTTTATCTTGTAGCCGTTTTGGGTAAAATTATCTTTAAAAAAGAGGCTATGGGCGGAGGCGATATTAAACTGTTAAGCGGCATAGGAGCTTTCTTGGGCATAAAGGGTGTGTTTTTTACGCTGTTTGTCTCCTCCTTTTTGGGTAGTATTATCGGCGTTGGTCTGATAATAGCCGGCAAAAAGGATATGGCAAGCAAGCTGCCGTTTGGTCCGTATCTGTCTTGTGCTGCAATTTTATACCTGTTTTTCGGCAAATGGCTTTTTAAAACGTTATACGGTTTTTAAGTGAAAAAGATAGATTGGTATATACTAAAAAGCATAGCTTTGAGTTTTGTCATCTCATTTGCGGTAACGACGCTTATAATGCTGCTTGGAAATTTGATAAAAATATACGACATACTGTTTGCAAAGGGTGTCAACATCTCTTTAATGGGCAGGATAGTGTGGGACAGCTTTGTTTTCCTGTCTATTTTTACAATTCCTATGGCTTTGACTTTAAGCGTAAACTTTACATATACACAGCTTTCCGCCAACTCTGAAATAATAGCCCTAAGAAGCTCGGGCATATCTTTAAAAAGGCTGTACTATCCCGCATTTGTTTTTAGTTTGTTGATATTTGCCGTACTCTTTTACGATACGATGTTTTTGGCGTATAAGTCGAAGTTGACCTACAGAACTGATATAGCCAAAGCGTTTAAAAACAGAATATATGTGGGATTAAAGCAAAAGATATTTTACACGGGTTTAAACAAAGCCACCTTATATGCCAACTCCATATCTCCCGATAAAAAGAGACTCTACAGTGTTTTCTACTCTGATAAAAACGGTGTAATAACGGCAAAAGAAGCCGATTTTCAAGATGCCGTTTTCGGAGTTGTCGTTAATTTTAAAAATGCTCATATATACAACACAAAGGATAACGCCACAGAATACGGCAAGGTTGCAAACTATAAAATATCCGTTTTTGTTAATGAGAATTCAAAAAGCATTGTAAAAAAGAACGATACCAGATATATGAATATAGACGAGCTTATAAACTATTACACAAAAACACACAACAGAGAGGCTTTGTATAAAATCAACAAGATGTTGGTATTTTCTTTCAGCGTTTTCTTTTTGTCGATTATAGGCTTTGTATTTGGAATAACGTTTGCAAGAAGCGGAAAAAGCGCAGGCATTATCGTAAGTATGTCAATATTTTTCATTTTTTATATTCTTGAAATGTTTGGTGAATCCTTATTTAAAAGCTACGGAATTATCTGGTCGATATGGCTTCCAGATATCATACTTTTGATTTTCGGATTGTATATTTTCTATAAAAAATCGACAAACTGACAAAAGCGATTAAGACAATGGGAAAAAGATAGCCTCCTTTGTCAAACGGCGTTTTATCGCTGACGGTTATTTTCACCTTTTTTGTTAAAACATCTTTTTTGTATGCTTTTAGTCTTGCAATGATTTTGCCATTTGGAGCAATTATTTCACTAATGCCGTTATTTGCGACCCTTACAACCCATACTGCATTCTCAACGGCTCTGAATACGGCATTTCTTCCAAGCAGATAGAATGTCGGTGTTTTTGAAAACCAGGCATCATTTGTCAATACTGCCAACAGATTTGCCCCTTCGTTTTTGTATTTTCTTGAAATAGAAGAAAATGCCTCTTCGTAGCATATCATAGGTCCTATTTTTAACCTTCCGTCATTAAAAATAACATTTCTTTTACCCCTTGAAAAATCCCCCGGGTCCATATCTTTGGGAACAAGATTGCCAATAACACTTCTTAGCGGTAAAAACTCGGCAAAAGGAACGAGTATCTGCTTGTTGTAAAATTGCAGTTTCTTACCCTTTATAAAAACCACGCTGTTGAAGTATTGTGTTTTTTTCTCCCTTACAACCCCGCTTATTAAACCAAATTTTTTGTTTTTCATAAATCCGATTAAGGGGTTGTTGCTTTTCTCAAAGATGTAGGGGTATGCGGATTCAGGCCAAAAAACAACATCACTTTTCAAATTTTTTGTTGCTCTAATATAGATATTCAGGTTTCTGTTTAGAAATTTACTCTCCCATTTTTCATTTTGCGGAATGCCTCCCTGAACTATCGATATTGTTTTGGTAAAGGAATATTTCGGATTGTTTGTCGGTAAAAACAAAAAAAGAACAACAAATACAAGCGGAAGAATGAATTTCATATCCTTTTTTAAAAGCATATACAGTGCAATATTGGCAAAGATTAACTCAAGACCCACAAAGTAAGGTCCGAAATAAGAGGCTGATTTAATAAATATAGGTATGTTCCATACAAGCAGATTGAAGTTTCCCAAAGGAAGCCCGTAGAATAGGTTCGATTTAATAAACTCAAACGTTATAAACAAAAAAGGCAGAAAAATAATTCCCAACTTTAGTTTTTTATTGATGTAAACGGCAAGGAAAATATAAACAAAATGGTAGGAAACAAGAATGAGAAATAAAATTAGCGATATAAAAAAGTTAAGTCCGTAATAGATAAACAGGCTTTTGAAAATACCGGAATATAAAAACGCAACAAACGGAAAAAAAGAAAAAAAGGTAAGTTTTAAAGCCGGTTTTTTATCGTAAAAAAATAGAAAACCCAAAAAAGCAGCAAAAGAAAGGTATGAGCAGTAGAAAGAGAGTATAAAAAGTATCGATGAGAAATAGAAAAACCTATCCGATAATTTCGCCGATTTCAAATCTGTATCCAGCAAGAAAAGCCTTTATGTCCATAGGCTTTTTTGATTCGGGTTGAATCTTTTTTACGGATAAAGAACCTTTGGCACATCCTATAACCAGCTCTTTTTTTGTTAGTTTTGATACTGTGGATGCCTCTGCATCCTCGTCTATTTTTTTTGCTTCGTATATTTTAAACATTTTACCTTTGTGATAGAAATATGCGCTCGGCCACTCGTAGTATGCCTTAACCATATTCACTATCGTTTCGGCATCCATTTTTTTAAAGTCTATCTTGCCGTCTTCTTTTTTAATAATTTTGCTGTAAGTTGCTTTCTTATTGTCCTGCTTTTTGGGTTTGACTTCTCCTCCTTCCAGCGCATTAAGCACGCAGGCAACCATATTTGAGCCTATTTTTGAAAGCCTGTTGTGAAGGGTTTCGTAGTTGTCGTTTTCATTGATTTTTTCTACCCACTGCATATATATGTCGCCCGCATCCATTTCGCTGCTTACGTCGATTATTGAAACACCCGTGTATTTGTCACCGTTTAAAAGAGCGTAGTTTATAGGAGACGGACCTCTGTATTTCGGCAGCAGGGAGGGATGAATATTGACGGCTTTTAACCTGGGTATGCTTAAAATGCTATCCGGCAAAAACTTTCCGTATGAAACAACAACAAATATATCGGCTTTGAAAGACTCTATTTTTTTAAAAGCCTCGTCTGTTTTGAGCTTTTCGGGTTGATAAACCTCCAAAGAGAGCTTTTTTGCCGCAACTTTGACGGGAGGCTCTATCAATTTTTTTCCTCTTTTACCTTTTTTATCGGGCGTTGAAACAACTCCGGCAATATCAAATCCGTATTGTGACAGCAGATTTAAAGGTTCTACGGCAAATTCGCTTGTTCCGAAAAAGAGAATCCTCACTGTTGAGCACTCCTCTCCTTCTGCATCTTTTTCCACTCTTTTTTGAAAATAGCTTTTCTAATCGGACTTAACCTGTCAACAAACAAAATGCCGTTTAGATGGTCAATCTCGTGTTGCAGAACAACGCTTAAAAAATCTTCGGTCTCTATTATCCTGTCATTTCCGTCTATATCGATATATTTGACCTTAACGCCTTTTTTCCTGTTTTTTATAGTATCGTAATATCCTGGAACGCTCAAACAGCCCTCTTCGTGCTCTTCGTATGTGCCCTCCGCTGCAATTATTTCGGGGTTTATAAGCTTTATTAGCTCGTTATTACCGCCGGGTTTTGTATCTATAACAACAAGTCTTTTTAAAATCCCCAACTGTTCCGCTGCCAAGCCTATTCCGTTGTAGCTGTACATAATATCTTTCATATCATCCAACAGCTTTAATATATTTTCATCTATATGCTCAATAGTTTCCGATTTCTTTCTTAAAATCGAATCAGGATAGACCTTTACTTCGTAACTCATACAAACCTCCCACACCCGATAGTATTGACCTTTTTACAAAAAATCAAGATTTTTAAGAAATTCGTACAGGTGTCCGAGTGTTCTTTTTGCAGCCGCTTTTCTCATAAAGTTCAGATTGCCCATATATTTTGTGTAAATTTGATTAAGCTCTCCCTTGAAATATATATTCAAAACAAACCTGTTTCCGTTTAAAGAGTTTGGAAACAGCACCACATCCGCGTCTTTGATAATGTCGTTTTTTACATCATTATCACTCTTTTTTATGATAGAGGCAGCAAAGCTTTTTTTATCCGACATCAGAAGCGTAACGTATCCTCCGCTGAAGGTCTCAATTATGCCCAGCTTTAGTTTTTTTTCACTCATAATGGCATCCACGACATCTTCTATCTTTTCATCTTTGTCTGAATACAGCTTTAAAGCAAACCTGTTTTCGATTTGCTTGCGTATATTATCAAGCCTGCTTTTATCAAACGAAAAGAGCCTGACGGCAAGCTCTCCCTCCTGTGCATTTAAAATTATATCAACCTTTTTTGTTTCGATTGTCGATAAGAATTCGTCCATATCGGACTCCGCAACACCGATTAGCTTCAGGTCGTATCTGTATTTTTTCTTTGCAGGGAAAAGCTCGGATATCGTTGGAAGGACATAGTTTTCAAACATAGGCTTCATTTCGCTCGGAACGCCAGGCAGTGAAAAGAAATGAGCTTTGTTTATTTTTATTGAGATTCCCGGTGCCGTTCCGTGTTCGTTTTTGATGATTTCAGCCCCTTGAGGCAAGTATACCTGCTTTAAATGCGACAGTTTTAACCTTACGTTTTTGCTTTTAACCTTTCTGACAACGTCAAAATAGGCATTTTTGCAGAGTTTTAAACTTTTATTTGCCGCTTGAGAGAGAGCTTCGGTTGTCAAATCGTCAAAGGTGGGTCCCAAACCGCCCGTTGTTATAACGACATCGTAAGTAGCGCTTAAACACCCGAATGTCTCTTTGATTTCGTCTATATTATCTTTCAAAGCGTAAATGCTTTCAGCTTCGTATCCGTTTGCAGCCAATGTTTTTGCTATATAGTTGGAATTCGTATCTACAATTGAGCCGTTTAGGATTTCGTTTCCTATTGAAATAATGGCTATTCTCATATCTCACCTCTTAAAAGAACATAAGTTTAACGGCAAAGACAAACAGCAAAATAAGCAGCGCAATGCGTATAAATTTGTCACCCTTTTTTATGGAAACGTGTATGGCTATTCTTGCACCTATTATGCTGCCCAAGCCTAAGATTACGCCTACAAGAAAGTTTATCTGATGAGCAAAGATGAACATAGGTAAAATCAGCACGGTGTACAGCGTTATGACAAAAACCTTTATTGCGTTGGATTCAACCATAGAGAAACCACCCCATATGGAAGCGGATATAATGAAAAATCCGACACCCGCTTGAATGAAACCGCCGTATATGCCTATAAAGAAAAATATTAACGCCATTAGCTTTTTATTCAGGCTTGAAAGTTCCGATTTTACCAGTCTTTGCGGTTTATATATCGTGATAACGCTTATTACCACCATCAAAATGGCTATAATTTTTTTTAAAAGTTCATTTGAAATATGTGTTGCTATGTAGCTTCCGATGAAAGAGCCGGCTATTGCAAACGGCGCGACAAAGAATACGAATTTATAATCGAGCAGTTTCAGTCTGTAGAACTTTGAGGAGGCAAAGGAGTTTTGAATTAAAAGCCCCACTCTGTTTGTTCCGTTTGCAACGGTTGGCGGCAAACCGAAAGCTATCAATATTGCCAAAGTTAGAAAAGAGCCGCCTGCGGCAAGAACATTTATAAATCCGACAACTATTCCGGCAATGAAGATAAAAAACAGGTGTAAATTGTCCATAAATCCATTCTATAAAATAAGTATATAAAATGAAATATTTTATTTTGTTAGCTTCAGTGGGTTTGGTTGGTTATCAAGTTTCAAATACGTTGAATCTTTTTATTTACGGAGAATGGTTGACTTTTATAAGTAAATAAGTTATAATAAATAGTCTTTAATGAATGTCTAATTCAACAATTAAGCTAAGCGGTGGGTGGATGATAGAAGAAAAGGATGTTTTGGAGATACAAAGAGAGATTTTAAAGGGCGCAAGTAAAAACAACACCCTGCTCCTTCCAAGTGCATATAAAAAAATGTTTATAAAAATTGCCAAGCAGAAGGGCTTTAGCGAAGACGATTGCTTAAAAGCCGACAAGGAACTTGCTTTTGAAAAATTTGCATATAAAGTGTCCGTTATGAAGGATGAGAGGATGAAGGATATTTCAGTTAAAATTAACGACACCAAAGAAAATCTCATTGTAAATCTTGACAGTGAAGCAAGCGAGATAGAAGAGTCCGTTAAAAATATTAAAAACAATGTGGACGGCGATAAAAAAGAGCTAAAAAGCAGGCTTGATGCCTTTATCAATAAATATTCCCACCTTGTGAACACCATTCACAACATCAGAACAAATATTGAGGATATTGAAGACTCCATAAAACACGCAACCGAGATGAGCATACAAGACCCGATAACGCTTCTTGGCAATTGTAAGTATTTCGAGATGTCTTTTGAGGGCGAGCTGTATATGTTGAAAAGATATAAAATCCCGGCATCTTTGATGCTGATTAGGATGAAAAATTTAGGTCAGGTTAGGGATAAATACGGTGCATCGGTTGAGCTTTCCGTTATAAAAAATCTTGCCAAAATCATCTATGAGAACATACGCTCGAGCGATATGCTTTTTAGGTGTGATAACGGTGATTTCAGAATATTTATGCACAATACGGATGAAGAGAAGGCACAAATATTTGCTCAAAAAATAAAATACCTGATAGGCAGGGTTGTATTCCAAAAAAACGACGATAGATTCAGAATAAATATTTTGCACGGAACAAACCAGATAAGAGCAGACGACACCATTGACAGCATTCTTATGAGAATGGTGTTGAATGGATAATTAGTCTGTAAGGTTTCAAAAATCAACTGTTTAAAATTTCTATAAACACATCTTCCAAATCTTTTTTAATCGGTTCTATGTCAATAATTTCTATGTTTTTATCTTTCAAAAGTTCCAAGGTGTTTATCAAATTGCCTTTGTCACAGTTTATTTTATACAAGCCTTTTGATATCTCTTTTTCGCCAATCTCAAGATTTGTGTTGTTGTCGTTTTTTACAACTATTTCGAATCCTGAGGTCGTTAAGTATTTAATTTCAACCTCATTAAAATCTTTAACCACTTTTCCGTCTTTAACTATTACAACCCTTGAGCAGATATCTTCTATGTCGGGAATGATGTGAGATGAGAAAAAAATCGTAACCCCTTGATTGTTCAACTCCTTCATCTTTTTTTTGAATATCATTCTGCCGATAGGGTCAAGCCCGCTCATAGGCTCATCGAGAATCAAAATATCCGGTTTATGAATCAATGCTGCGGCAAAGCCTATTCTTTGTATCATACCTTTGCTGTATTTTCTCAAAGGAACTTTGGCGGAGTTTTCAAGACCGAACTCCTCAAGGAGTTTATAAGCTTGGGTTTTTGCATCTTTATATCCGAACATAGATGCCGAAAACAGAAGCATATCCAAACCGGTAAGCGTATCGTAATATTGAGGGTTTTCCGGCATAAAGCCGATAGATGCTCTTGCTTTACAGTTTGTTGACGGTGTGCCGTTTATATAGGCATTGCCGCTGTCGGCTCTGATTAAATCCGTGATGATTTTTATTGTCGTGCTTTTGCCTGCACCGTTTGGACCTAAAAATCCGAAAATTTCACCTTTCTTTACATCAAAGGTCATACCGTCCAAAGCCTTTACCTGCTTTAGCTTTACTTTAAATGTTTTTTTAAGGTTATCTACTTTTATTGCTTCCATTTTTCACATCCTCTTTTTTAAAAGCAAGGTTGCTTGTGGTCTTGACCTTGCCGTTTTTATCTATGTAAAATCTTCCGCCGTAAGGGTCTTTGGGTATTTTTTTCAACAACCCGTCTTCAACAAGCACTTCTATTGATTTCGGAGGTTTTGAGTTTATTTTTTTGTATTTTTCAACGGCTTGCTGTATTTTATAAATGCCTTCAAGGGCTTTTAGTCTTGTTTCATATACCTTTTTTATACTTTCTTTCCTTGTCATTTTAACCATAGCTTTGAGGTATGCAATGCCAAGTCTTGTACGACCCCCTTCATAGAAATATCTTGCAGCCAAATCTGTAAATAGAGGGGAGTGTGCAATAGCCGAAGCCTTTTTATAGTAAATGGCTGCATCTTTGTAGTCCTTTAAGAAGTAGGCATAATTAAATCCTAAAAAAAACGGGATTTTGAAATCCCAAGTTCTGTATTTCATAACGTATTTAAGCAGAGCGTTCACATCTTTTGCGTGTCCTATCCACGAAAATGCGGCTTGAGCGAAGTAGTAGGCATCCTCATTGTAGGGATTTAATAAAATCGATGTCTTTATGGTTGTGTAAAGGTTGTAAAATTCCACATCTTTGTATTGCCTTTTGGCTATTTTATCTGCTTTGCCGCCGTAGTATATGATTGATTTAAACGACAGATAATCTCCGACAAACCAACGAAATTCACCCAAAACAGCTCTGTAGAATTTGCCGTGCGGCGTGTAACCGAGTTTTTCAAACAGGGGTCTGTTTCTCATATCCTTTTCAAAATTGGGAAAAAACATAACAAATGCAGTTAAAAATATAATCGTTAAAACAATAGGGCTCTTTTTCATAATGCTTTTTTTAAGAAAAGTCTCTTTTGTTAAATATTGCCACACCGAGCGACAAAATGATACCAAGATACAATAAGAAATAGATAAAAGTAAGCTCTATTGATTTGTAGTGTAACGGTAGAGCATATGTTGCATAGGCAATTAAATCGAACGACGAGAAGTTCGGTAGTATATAATAGACGATTTTTGCCGCAAGTTTGGTCAGATGTGACAGTTCGGATGAGCTTTTCATTATGTAGTCGTATATGCCCTGCGAGGCGTTTCCTGCAATGAAAACCGCTATGGATGAAAAAACGGGCGTAAAAAACGACGTTGAAAACGAAGCGAATAGGAATATAAAACCAAGCAGAAGGGAATATTTTAGAAATTCCATCACAAAAGCAAAGAATATGTTAGACCAAATAATCGGCAGAGACGATTTGTAAAACGATGCCGTTATTTTTATAACTACTGCCGAAACAGCAAAGTTAACGATGCTTATAAAAAATAGAACCAGAATCAGCGCAAAAAATTTGGAGAGGTAGTAGCTTGTTCTTGTTATCGGATAGCTTAAAACGGTAAATGTGTATTTTCTTTCTATGTCCCGCCAAATGACAAGTGTGCCCCCAAACAGCGTCATCAAAAGCAGAATGAACGAATTGAGTGTCAGAGACATAGTTATCGATATTTCCTGCAGCTGCCTCATAGAGAAGTAGCTGAACACGGGCACGGAGGCAAAAAGCAGAACAAGCGATGCCAAAACAAGAAAAATTCTATCAAAGATAAGATGTTTAATCGTTAACTTAATCAATACCATAGCTTTAATTTACCATAAAAGAGCGGTAGAAATCAAGTTATGACTCTATCAGTTTTGATATGTGGTCTGCAACGTATAAATCAAATGCGGCATTGCCGACCGATTTGAAAATAGTGTTTTTACTTCTGTAAGAAGCGGCAATATTTTCGGGCAAGCTTCCCATTTCCGTTATATCGTTTTTATTAATCAACCCTTTAGATAGTGGAACTGTTATATCCGCGCTCTCTTTTATGCAGGATTCCTTATGGTCGGCAAACACGTCAAATTTTTCATATATCTCTTCGTCAATTTCCTGCATATCTTTTTTAAATGAGCCTATTGCGCTTATGTGTACGCCCTGTTTGAGTTTAACATCTTTTAAATAAAAAAGGGGTGTTTTTGTGTTTGTAGCAGCAATAATTATATCACTTTCTCCAAGATGAGAAAGGTTATCGACAAGCTGTATCTCGGATTTAATTTTATCTTTCAGATTACTACATAGCTCTTCTGCTTTTGATTTTGTTCGGTAGTAAATATACACCTTCTTTATATCTCTTATGTCGCAGGCTGCAATTATTTGCGTATATGCCTGGGTGGAGGAGCCAAAAACCGAAATAATTTCTGACTCTTTTTTTGATAGAATGTCTATGGAAGCGGCGCTAATGGCAGCGGTTCTTACAGCCGTCAGTGCCGCTGCATCGAATATAAACTCAACAATCCCCGTTTTTGCATTAGAAAGAGTTAAAACGCCGTTTATCGACGGTTTGTCCAGTTCTTTGTTTTTCTCGCAAACGCCCACATATTTGCAGGCAACCCTGTTTAACCTTTCTGAGAATACCGGCATAAAAAGATATGTTGCATTCAAAGTATTTGCATTTATATGTATCCTTTGCGGAACGGTTACTCTATTGCTGCTTAAATCAAAAAGAGAACGTTTGGCAACCTCAACGAGCTGTTTATAATCCGCCAAAGAGTATATGCTCTCGCCATCAATAAACTTCACAGCCTACCTCATAAAAAATCCGTATTTCAGGCTGTCTCTATCGTTTATGACAAATTCCGATTTTCCGGTTATAAACGCCTCTCCCTCAACAAAAGGAATAACGGCGTCATATTCATTAAGTTTAACTTTTTTAACAACGCCTCCACTAAATTTGGTACCTATTATGCTCTCTATTTCTATTTTATCATTTGCGGAAATTTCTCCTTCTGCAAGATGGAGAGCAGCTCTTCCGCTAACGCCCGTGCCTGTGGGGCTTCTGTCAACTTCACCGTCTGCAAATATACAAACGTTTTTGCTTTTTTTAATTTTGCCGTCTGTAAAGATGGTGCCGTACAGAAAGCTCAAATCGTCTTCAATCGGGTGTTTTATTTCAAAATTGTCACATACGGCTTTTTTTATCCTCATACCTACATCTATCAGCCTTCTTACGTTGCTTACATCAAGTGTTAAATTCAGCCTGTTTGCATCAACATAAGCGTAAAACGCTCCGCCAAAGGCAACATCGAACACTACATCGCCCACACCGTCAACATAAACCTTTTCGTTTTTCATATATACAAAAGACGGCACGTTATGGAAATAGGTTCTTGACAGCTTGTTATTTTTAAATTCGGCATAAGCCTCAACAATTCCGGCAGGCGTGTCTATTCTCATCTTGGTAACGGGCTTTGTCAGTTTTATAAGATTGCAGGATACAACAAGTTTGATTATCCCTAAAATCCCGTGCCCGCACATAGTGCTGTATCCTTCATTGTGCATAAATATCACGCCGAAATCGGAATCCTTGTTGTAGGGTTTTGTCAATACAGCCCCGTACATATCTGCGTGTCCTCTCGGCTCCCACATCAGGGCTGTCCTTATATGGTCATATTCGTTTTTCATCTTTCTTCTGAATTCCAAAACAGAGCCAGCTTCAATATTGTCAATCCCGTCGTATATAACCCTCAAAGGTTCACCGGCTGTGTGCAAATCCAGAGTCTTTATGAGCAGGTCGTTGTTGCCCTTTATTCTGCAACTATCTATTTTATCGGTTTGCCACATAACGCCTCCTATAGGCTTTCGTGTTCCGTTCTTTTTATTATCTCGTTTTGCAGCTGTTCGTTTAAATGGTTAAAGTAGTCGCTGTATCCTGCTACTCTGACAATCAAGTCTCCGTAGTTTTCAGGGTGTTTTTGGGCGTCTCTTAAAGTCTCGGCATCAACAACGTTAAATTGTATATGATGCCCGTCGAGTTTAAAATATGCCCTGACAAGTTTGCAAACCGCATCAATGCCCTTTTTATCTTTCAGTAAATCGGGCGTGAATTTCATATTGAGAAGAGTTCCTCCCGTTTTTATATGGTCCATTTTGGATGCAGATTTGATAACGGCTGTCGGTCCGTTTCTATCCATACCCTGAACCGGTGATATTCCCTCCGAAATAGGCTCAAAAGCCATCCTTCCGTCCGCCGTTGCACCGAGAACCGAGCCGAAATAGACATGGACGGTTGTGGGAAGCATATTTATCCTAAACTGCCCGCCCCTGTAGGTTTTTCTCCCGTCAATATAGCTGAAAAACTCCTCAAACACCTCTTTCATTATACTGTCTGCATAATCATCGTCATTACCGTATTTATGCGTTTTGTTCAAAAGGATTTTTCTCTCCTTCTCAAACCCCTTGAAGTTGTTGTTAAGCATCATCTTAAACTGTTTTTTTGTGAAGATTCCTTCTTCAAATACGGTTTGCTTAATCGCTGCAAGCGAGTCTGTTATTGTGCCTGTTCCGACCCCCTGAATGTAGGATGAGTTGTATCTTGCACCGCCGTTGTAGTAATCTTTGCCATTTTTGATGCAGTCGTCAATAAGTATCGACAAAAACGGCGCAGGCATATTTTTGGCATATATCCTTTCTATTATGCGGTTGGCTTTTATCTTTATGTCTATGAAGTAGTGAAGCTGCTTTTTGAAAGCTGCAAAAAAATCGTCAAACATTTCAAAACTCTCAAACTCACCGGTCTTTAAGCCTATCAGTTTGCCGCTTAGCGGGTCTTTGCCGTTATTTATCGTTATTTCAAGCACCTTAGGGATATTAAAATAGCCTGTCAGTGTGTAATTTTCTTTGCCGAATGCCCCCGATTCGACACATCCGCTTGTACCTCCGCATCTGGCATCTACAATATCCTTGCCCTGTCTCAATAACTCCTGAACAACCGCATCGGAGTTGAAAATAGAGGGCTGCCCGAAGCTCGTTTTCAGTATCTCAACAGCCCTTTTAATAAATTTATCCGGGTTTTTCTTGCTGAGGTGAATTGAGGCGTTCGGCTGAACAAGCCTCATCTCGTCAATTACATCCAGCAGAAGATAACTCAACTCATTTACGTTGTTTGAACCATCTTCTTTAACACCGCCGATGTTTATTTGAGCAAAATCTGTGTAAGTAGAGCTTTCTTGAGCCGTCACGCCGACTTTGGGCGGGGCAGGGTGGTTGTGGAATTTAACCCACAAAGCCTCAAGCAGCTCTTTTGCTTCGTCTTTGGTTAGTCTTCCTTCTTCCACATCTTTTTTGTAAAACGGATATAAATGTTTATCCAATTTACCAGGCGAAAACGAATCCCATCCGTTTAACTCGGTTATGACGCCGAGATGAACAAACCAGTAGTATTGAAGCGCCTCATAAAAAGTCCTCGGAGCATTTGCAGGAACATATTCGCAAATTTCGGCTATCTTTAAAAGCTCCTGTTTCCTTTTTGTATCTTTTGTCGTTTTTGCAAGCCTTTTAGCCTCATTAGCATATCTTTTTGCAAACTTAATTATTGCGTTTGCGGCTATCTTCATCGCTTCAAGCTCTTCTTTTTTGTCCATAAAATTTTTGTCGTTTTCCTCATCAAGCGCATTGACAGCCCTCTCAATATCCTTTATAAAATCGAGCATTCCCTTTTTGTATATCTTGCCGTCCAAAACGGTGTGACCCGGTGCTCTCTGCTCCATAAATTCGGTAAATACGCCGGCTTGAAACGCATCAACCCACTTTTTGTCAACCTCTTTAAAAATCATCTCTCTAATGGTTTTACCGCTCCAAAACGGTATGATTTCTTTTTCATAAACATCAAAAACATCCTTTGAGACCTTGTAGGAGACCTTCTCCCTGTCGTTCAATACCTTCAAATCATCAGGCGAGTGGAGGGTGATTTCGGGATATGTCGGCGTTGCTTTGGGTTTTTCGCCCCTTTCGCCTACGATAAGCTCGCCCTCGTTTATAGTTATCTTTTTATTTTTGAGAATATATTCAAACGCTTTGGCTCTTTTAATCGTAACTGACTCCTCTTTTGTTGTTTTATAAAACTCCGTTAGCAGTTTTGCTCTTTCTGCCGATATGGATTCAACAGCTTCGACACTCTGTTTTCTCAGACGCTTTATTCTGTCGTTCATACCTCTTTCTTGTTTTACTGTGTGCGTATAGTCAATCACCTTACAGCTTACATCCTTATTCATTTTCAACCTCCTATATTCACTTGAAAGCCTGCCAGTTGAAACTCTTTTTTTAATTTTTCCATTTCATTATCATCAGGTTTTGCGATATCGCCGAGCAAATAGGGCATCTTCAACCTTTTGTATTTGTCAATCATCATATTGTGAAACGGCAGCAAATCAACACTGACGATATTTTTCAGTTTAAGCAAAAAGTCAATAGTCTTTTTGATATTCTCATTATCGTTGTTTATTGTCGGAATGACAGGGATTCTAACGGCTATTTTTGCACCGTTTTCATCGAGAGTTTTTAGATTGTCCAAGATTATTCTATTATCAACCCCTGTGTATGCCTTATGCTTTTTTGAATCCATAATTTTTAAGTCGTAAAGAAACAAAGAAACGTATTCTATGCTTGATAAAAGTTTATCTTTTGAGGTATATCCCGATGTATCCAGTGCAATATTCAGTTTTTCATTATGCAGTAGGCTTAAAATTTCCATCAAAAAATCGTACTGCACAAACGGCTCTCCGCCGGATATGGTTACACCGCCGCCATCTTCAAAAAACAGCTCGTCTTTTAAAATTTCATTGGTCAACTGTCTTGCTTCATACTCTTTACCTATCATCTCTATGGCGTTTGTAGGACAAACCTTTACGCATTCACCACAAAGAGAGCATAATTTGGCAGAAATTTCAATTCTTTTGTCCGAATAGACATTTATGGCATTAAATTTGCAGGAATCAACGCAGCTGAAACAGTTTATGCATCTGTTTTCATACCAGACCATTTGAGGTTCTAACTGCTGGCTTTCGGGGTTGTGACACCACAAGCAGCGCATAGGGCAGCCCTTTAAAAAAACGGTTGTTCTAAGCCCTTCTCCGTCGTGTATGGAGTATCTTTTAATATCAAACACAATACCCTTCATTTTTTGTCCTTTAAATAATAAAGCTCAATGTATTTTCTTTGAACCTCAAACGACCAGTGGACGTCTTTGATAAAGTTGCCGGCTTGAGCAAATTTTTCAGCCCTTAAAAGAGATACGAGTCTATCGTGTTCTTTGGTTGAGTTTTTCTCCCATTGGGCAACATACTCTCTGTTTGGCGGAAAGTCATACAGCCTTTGTTTGAGCTTGTT
>JALVUQ010000054.1 GCA_027035575.1 Desulfurellales bacterium
CTTTTAATCTTCCATAGCTGTCCTACAAACACCACTACCCAAAACACTCTTCCTTATTCTATCTGTTGATTTTTTTGTGCATTTTACTTCTCAAGCGCCTGTTTTTCCTATTCTTTTCTGTCGAACCCCGTGTTTTTCACACTATCTCACATCGACAGAAAAGGTTGGTGATGTTGAGCATCCTACAGTTAGCATATTGCTTTGTAAAAGAACGGTCAGCGTACTACTACGCTTTTTTTCCTTCAAAGAAGAAGTGAAGTGCAAGCCTTGTTGACAGGTCATATTTACGCCAAAAAGCATAGAGTTTTTTCATATACTCCTCACTTTTGGCGGTTTCTTTTTTAATCTGAGGCATACCTACAGCTCCTCCAACAATTTTTGAAGTTACAAGTGTTTTAGGGAACTGCTCTTTCCCTTTTGTCAGCTTTATATACATATTCTCAAGCTCTTTTGCATCGGATAATGCTTGTTTAAAGACTTCCGTATCGAGATAAATTGTTTCGGCATCGCCCCTGCAAATAACAGGCATAGCCGAAGACAG
This sequence comes from Desulfurellales bacterium, assembly GCA_027035575.1. GTDB lineage: Bacteria > Campylobacterota_A > Desulfurellia > Desulfurellales > Hippeaceae > S144-51. Next base: position 542 of record JALVUQ010000054.1, read on the forward strand.
CGTAACTTTACATCCGCCCTTATAAAAAATATGCTGATTATTTCTACTTGTTTTCCACGTTATCAGGTAGGGCGGTTTGCCGAGCCCGTTTAAAATTTTCTCTTTAAATTCTTCTTTATCTAAGGTTTCATAAGAACCTTGTCTGATAACTTTCAGCATACCGCTTTTAAAGATTGTCGATAATGCTTTTATGCTTGTGTGACAGTCATTACAGACAAGCTGAGAATCCTTTATCAGTTCATTTAAGTCTGCAAACGACCCGCTTGTCACATTTTCCAAACCTTTCCCCGATAAAGGCACTCCTTCATCAACATGCCTTCCGCAAAATGCACATCTGCCCGACACTTTTTTGATATACTTCTTTTGTCCTTTTGGCAGTTCCGCATTTGAGGATATAATCTCGGATGGCGCTATAAATCTGTCGGGTATAATCTTTTGAGCCTTTACGGGCTTTTTATCCATCAGCTCCGTTAAGGTTGTGTGAGGCATATAGCAGGGCTGCAAGCCTGTCTTTAACCAGTATGGCGGTACTGCCCTAAAATAGGCTATTCTGTCGGTCTGTACGGTACTGCCCCATTCCGATACGGACAGAGGTTTTGAGGGTGTGTATTTATTAAGCATAAAACCTTTATTCTGCGGTATTTCCTCTATCTTCATCTCACTTACCCTACCCCATCCGTATTTGCCTTTTTTGCCTATATATTTAACTTTATCCAACAACCTGCTTATTTTGTCGGCATCCCCCCTTATATAAAAGTAAATACTGCCGGCAAGCGTTCTTTCGTAATAATTAATAATAGTCTTATAAACGCCCGAACCCTGCTTTACGGCACTCTTGCCGTATTCGTGCGGGTCCACTCCCTGACTTAAAACGGCAAAGAAGTCTGTTGTCAGCCCTCTTTTAAGCGTATCGGTATATGGGATAACCGTCTCATTATTCTCCACAAACCATATTGAACCCGATAAAACGCCGTTTTTCTTTTCAAAAAAATCAACACTTTCATCATCATACGGACTTATGTCGGTTAGAGGCTCACTGCCGTAATGCAGAGCAAGCAGGATGCTGTCTATCGTTGTAAATCTACGCAAGAAAAACGGGGTGGCAAAACTAAACGTTATTTTTAAGTTTTCCATAACCACCCCCATTTACTTTGTCTTCTTTTTACCTTTATCCTGACTCTCTTTTTGTTTGTTTACCTGTGTGTATCGGAGAGGAAGAGTTAATATCTCTTCATTTAAATTTTCAAGCCACTCCGAAAACTCTTCCAAAGCGTCAGACTCCAAATCCTCGACGTCATTAATATCTATCTGCGGTATGTCAAATATATTTGCGGTCTGATAGTCACCTAAAATATCCACAACACTACCGCTTTCAACAACCCTGCGGACACCGAGTTTTACTCTGCCGAAACCTCTCTTACCGAACGAACCGAAAGCAAATCTGTATTTATTACCGTCAACATCGGTTAAGCTCTGCTGAGCAAGAACTTTTAAACTCTCAAGAATTAACCCGTATTCGGGCATCGTTAAAGGTTCTTTAAAGGCTATCTCGCCGTTCATTACTGCACCTGCGGGAATATAAGGCATATCCTGTATATTCTGTATGGTCTGTTTTTTGTCTTTATCCTTCTTTTGGGACTCAGCCTCTTTTTGATTGCTTGAGAACTGTGCCGTAAAATCAACCCAATTCTTTTTTACATCTTCCGTCAAGAAAAGTTTAGTATAGATGCTGTCCCTAATAATATCGTCCACAACCACAATAGTTTCATCGGCGCCGTAGCGTGTAGAGTTTTTACCTATCCAAACGGAGTGTTCCTGTGACTGTTCCTCAGAACCGGCACTTCTTCTTGATAATATGCTGTTTACCGCTTCAATAATCATTTCCTTATCGGTTTCATTATTTACCACATCAATAGGCAGTAAGTCGGATATAACAAGTTTGGAGTGTATATTCAACGTCATGCCGAAAAGAGAGATGAAAGGGTTGCTTTCTCTAAGCTCTTTAACAACCCTATAAGATGCGTATTCGTTTGAGCCGTCACCCGCGGCTATCCTTATTACGCTCCCGCCCCCTACGCTGTAAAGAAAATAGAG
>JALVUQ010000055.1 GCA_027035575.1 Desulfurellales bacterium
TGATTCGTAATCAGCAGGTCGTAGGTTCAAATCCTATCGCTGGCTCCATTCTTTATTTACACATCTTATAAATTCAATAGACCTATTAAGTTTTTGTTTGTTTTTTATACATAATGAAAAATCGTATCGGTTACAGTCGATTGATATTTAAAGACCCGTAGAGCAGTTTGTTTATTTTATCGCCAACTTTTATTTTTCTTTTTGCAATATGGGTGTAGGCTCCGAAGTTTCCAATATCTCCAATCAATACAAAGCCTTTCAACACACCGTTTTTTAAGATGATTTTCCTATATTCGTTTGTCAGAGAAGCTTTGTAAACATCAAACTGATTTTTATTTGAAATTCCACCGGTAAAAATCGTAATGCCGAATACGGGCAGGGCATTTCTGGAAAACTCAGGCATATGATAGGTTTTAATTCCCGCCATATTCTTTGCTGCGCTTTTTGCCTGTTCAACGGCAACAGGCCAGATGGGATGAACTTTTTTGGAATTATCAGCAACATCCTCGAAAGCTGCTGCATCTCCCGCAGCATAAGCATCTTTATTGTTAGTCTGCATATAGCCGTTTACATCCATTCCGCCGTTAAGGGTTTTAATTGATGAACCTTCTAAAAAATCCACGTTCGGTTTAACTCCTTTACCTACAACAATGACGCATCCGTTTATCTCTTTTTTTGTTGTAAGCCTGACACAGACGCCGTTGTCTTTCTCTTCGATGAACTCTACGTCGCTCTCTTTTATAAACTTAACCGGAAAATTCCGTTCTATGTACTTTTGAACCATTTCCGAGGATTCCATATCCAATATCTGAGAAAGAATTCTGTTTGAGCGAACAATGTATATTACGGAAAAACCCGCCTTCACAAGCGCCCATCCCACCTCAAGCGTCACAAGGCCTGCACCTACCATTACGGCATTTTTACCCTTACAAGAAGCCGTTTGCCGTTTTATCTTCTCGACATCTTCAATATTTCTCACAACAGCAACAGAGGCATCGGAATAATCACCGTTATACTGCGGCATATCGGCTTCAGCTCCGGTTGCAATAAACAGTTTGTCATAATTTATGCTTAAACCCCGATTTGTTTTGACTGTTTTGCTATCAGTATCTATTTTAACGGCTTTGTCATTTAGAATAATGTCTTCGCTTTCAACCTCATAAAACAAACCCTTTGACAGCTCATCCGAGCCGATGAGATAGGGAAGAAGCATTTTGGAATAGGGCTTAAACCGCTCTTTGGAAATAACTTTAATATCAAAAGAGCTATCTATGTTTTTTAATGTTTTATATGCCGTGTAGGCGGCTATACTGCCGCCCACAATTACAAATTTCATATCAAATCCTCTATTGAAAGCTCTTTCAGTTTATCCTGCTTTGGTATGCCGTTTTCGTCCCATCCCCTTATTTTGTAATACTCCGGCAGCATCCTGCTTAAATCCGCAATTTCTCCTTTGGAAGGACCCGTTTTGATGGGCTCTTTTTCAAGCCTTTCGGGAAGCATATCGTCAAACATATTAAATCCTGCTTTTAAGTTAAATATTTTTTCGATATTCCATATTCTTTCACCCTTTTTGACAAATTCTTCCGCACTGCATTTAAATCCCGTGGCAGCCTCAAACATAGCGGCAATCTCTTTGGCTTTTAGCCCGAATGTGGTAAACAGGCATATGCCGGTTGAATCCAATGCTGCCGTTAAGTCCTGCATCGTTTTTGTCAGTTCGGCTTTGCCCTCGTATGCCAGTCTGTCAACTCTTTTATTGAAAATTTCCGTTGGAATTGTGTATCCTCTTACGTGGCAGGCACCCCTGTTGCTCGTTGCATATCCCAAACCTATACCCTTTATTGCTCTTGCATCATAAGCAGGGAACTCCTGTTTTTTTACGCTCATTGAAAATTCAGGGTGTCCGTAGTGTTCGGCTAATCTGTATGAGCCTTGAGCAAGCAGTTTTCCAAAGGGTGTGTTTTGCTCACCCATAAGTCTTATGGCTTCAACAAGTGCTTCTGGCGCGCCAAACTTTAATTCAAAGGAAACGTCGTCTTTAGGGATATAGCCGGCTTCATACAAATCCATAGCACAAGCAACGGTAGCTCCTGCCGATATGCTGTCAAGGCCGTAATCGTCGCACAGATAACTTGCCATAACAACACTGTCCAAATCATCAACCCCGCACATAGAGCCCAAAGCCCATACCGGTTCGTATTCCGGTCCTACTCCGTGTTCGCCTTTATACTTACCTTTTCTTATTTCCGTAACTCTGCCGCAGGCAATCGGGCAGCTGTCACACCCCTCGTTTCTAACCAAATTTTCGGCTGCAAGCCTCTCACCGCCAATATTATCAGCATTTTCAAAATATGCATCGTGAGCGTTGAATGATGGCAAGCCGCCGAGTCCGTTGATTATATTAACAAGCATAGAAGTACCTAAAGCAGCAGCCCCTTTTCCTGAAAACGGGTCTTTGCTTAAAAAACTTCTTGCATTGTAAACAGCTTC